>NZ_JBLYZI010000025.1:0-61330 GCF_057680865.1 Endozoicomonas sp. Z74 | reverse complement strand
CATTTTTGCCAGAAAGCGCTCTTTGCGGGTGGTTCTGCGTTTATGGACAAACTCACTGTCTGCGAAACTAAGCTGGCTCATGGACAGAAACTCAAGCTGGAAGCGATGGGAGTATTATCTCATGGCTAGGGACTTAATCGCACCTTCCCTTTTATATTCTGGCTGGTTTCCTGATTCTTTTGTTCCACCTGGTGGTGCTGTTAATCATGGCCAGGGTGTTCAAACTGGACTTATACATCTGCGGTATCGCCTCTCAGGCGAACATTGGAGGCTCGGTTTCAGCACCGATTCTGGCAGGAACCTACAACAAGGCCCTGATACCGGCGGGCCTGCTGATGGGCATATTTGGCACAGCCATTGGTACCGTCTCCGCCCTGATGCTGGCCAAGATACTGATGACGCTCTAACCATTTAAAAGTGACTGTAGAAGAGCGTTCCAACACTTCATCAAGCCCTGCCAGATGACTGCGCAGGGCTTTTCCAATCAGAAACAGCAAAAGCGGATAGCCTTTACTCGCCCTTTTTTGAATCAAGGAAAGGCCGAATCTCAGGCTCAACCATTCGATGATAAAAGCTGTCCTGAACCGTCAGCTTCAGGGGTTTACCTGCTTTAATATCTTGCTGAATGCTGTCCGGAAGCCTGTTGTTATCATCCGGAGAAGGGGCAGAATCGATGCTATCTGACTCCTCTTCCTCCTCCCACTCCAGGTCATCTTGAAACAGGTATTTCACCAGCTCCTTCGCATCATCCTCATCGCAGATGGGGTCAAGCATAAACGGATGGGCCAGCGCCTGATCTGCAGTCATACGATGTTCGCTCAGGGGGTGCAGTGCCTGATTGATAAAATTGACCAGGTGAGACTCGTAACCTTCCCCATAACGCCCCAACATTTTTTCCTTCCCTATTTTTTCAATAATGGCCTCCTGATCAAGGTTTTGATTTCCCGGTTCGGCTCTCTTTTTTTCAATCGCCTGCTGGCTTGGCGGCTGCAAACGGTCAGCCTGGGAAATGGGAGTCATTGCCGTTTTATAATCCCCGTTAGAATCCGGCGTTTTATATTTCTGCATGGCCATTGTCAGGGGGTAAATTAACCCTCTCAGGTCTCTATTTTTCATTTCAAGGTAATTTAAACCGGCAGAAAAGGGTATTTCCCGCTCTTCAGGAAGCAGCAGTTTGGAGAGCACCTCATAAACCAGCTGCCCCATGGCATAGGAGTCAGAAGTATCACCTATTGGCTGAACGTCTTGCTCCGATTCAGGAAACCCCTCGGGGGGGGTATAAAAACGGGTTTCTACCCCCTGAGCCTCTCCATAATACCCCATACTGCCAGCATCAATGATGACAGGCTTTAAAGAGCGGCTGTCCACCATGACATTCTGACCCTTAATATCCTGGTGGGAAACACCGCAACGATTCAGGTGACTGAGGCCTTCGATAACACCTTTCATCAGGTATTGAACCACCCCCCAGAACTCTGAATGTTTAAAATAGCCTGTCTGATAGTAATAAACCAAAGTATTGAGCACAGACTTTAACGTATCCCCCTTGATATAATCCAAAACCAGTCCTTTCTCTCCACCCACTTCAGCGATCCCGTGGCCACTTATAATATTGGGGTGGTCCCCAATATGCTGCATAAAGGCACACTCTTTTAACTGGCTCTCCTCCCGGGCATCCACTTTAAAGGCAAAAAGACCACCGTCATTTCTGGACTTTATTAACACCACTTTGCCAAATCGACCGGTTCCTAGGCACTCCCCCTGATCAAAGTCTTTGCCATCAATGCCCTTGTAAGGCCCTTCTTTTTCAATAGATTCAAAGCCTTCTTTATCATCAATACTCTGATCCTGAACCATACTCAGCTGAGCACTGATTTCATCCTCTCCCATAATTCCAGAATCCGCCCAATAGGATGTCACCTTTTCTGGTGATTCAGGACTCGATACACAGGTAAGATCAACCCCATCATCCCCTGAAGTGTTCATATAAGCTTTACCTGCTCGACGTTGAGCCGGGCCAAATTCCGAGAAGGTTTTGTTATCTAAAGCCTGTTTTTCCTGGACGGGGATTTCCTTGTCACCATGGGCAGATTTGATTGAACTTTCACTGGACTCATCCAGGTCCGCATCAGTCGGGTTTTGAGAGTAATCTTGAGATATTGGGCGCCCCCCCGAATGAATATTTTCTGGCATTCCCTTTCCCTATTCAGTTCATTGATCAATAACGTTCAACCACAACTCCTGAAGAACAAAAAAGAAAAAATACCCAGTTGAATAAATACGTCCTTTCCTGTTCATGCTCTTTATTACAATAATGCATTTATTCAGGGCTTTCCTGTGAGTGACGAAAATTTAAAGGTAACCAGGCTCGCTCACACCTGATTACCTTCTACTCCAAGGGTTGATCAACCCGCCGCCATCATCGACAACTCCTGAACCGCCACTGACAACATGGCCAGGTTCTGCTCTTTTGAGCTCTTTATCTCGGCAACGGTACTCTGCCAGCGCTCCATGGGCTCTTCATTGTCCACCAGCCATTGGCACAGCCGCTCTTCTGATACGGCCTCCCGGGCCACAGCAAGCACCCCTTCACAGTTTTCACTGAGGGTTCGGTCCAGCTGGTCCCTGAGGGAAGACTGAGCCTTACGCTGCCAGAGATCGGTAATGGGTAACTGACGCACCTTCTCTCTCAGCCAGGGCAGGGAAAGCTGGTCCTCAAGGGCAAAATAAACCGATGCCACCTCAGCAACGGTCTGGTGCTTGTCCAGGGCAATACCCACGATGAAGAACCCAAAGTACAGGTAACGCAGACCGGCACAAGCCTCTGCCAGAGAAGCAGGCACTCCCGCCTCCTGAAGCTCTGCGGTTCTGCTTCCCAGCCACTCACAGTCCTGCTCTCCCAATAGTTCCGCCAGAAGCCCGGAGATGGCACCCACGCCGGGTTTATAAAGGCTGACCAGTTGCTCAATGTCCAGTTCGCCACCGTGGTTTCTCAGCAGCCAGACACAGGCTTTCTCAATGTGTTCCTGAACCCGGAGTAGCTCCACTCTCTGGATTTCATCACTGACCTGATGGCCCAGCAACTCAAACTGATCCCAGATCCATTGAATGGAAAAAATCTCCCTGACAGCCATAAAGGCCCGGACACAATCCAGTTCTGAACTGCGGGTAGCCTGCTGAAGGTATTCAATAAAAGTGGCTCCCATCCGGTTGCCTGCCTCATTGGTCAGGTGGGTGGCCAGGATTTCCGTTTTCAGCGGATGGGCCATGATCGGGCCTGAAAACTGCTTCTTCAGTGGACCCGGGAAGTAATCCAGCAGACCGGAGACCAGAACCGGGTCCTGATCCACCCTGGCCTCAACCAGAGCCTCAAATAGCCGAAGCTTGCTATGGGACAGCAAAACAGAAATCTCTGGACGACTAAGCCCCTCTCCAGCCTTGGCCCTGGTCTTGAGCTCCATATCCGAAGGAAGGCATTCCAGCTCCCGGTTCAATCGCCCCTCCTCCTCCAGCTTGCGCATCAGGAACCGGTGGTCACTGAGCTTCTGGGCACTCTGATGCTGGCTCAGGCTGAGACGCTGGCTTTGCAGCCGGTTGTGGCTCAACACCAGATCCGCCACTTCATCGGTCATATTCGCCAGCAGCTGGTTGCGCTGCTTGGTGGTCATATCACCGTCGGCCACCAGCTGGTTCAGCAGTATCTTGATATTGACCTCATGGTCTGAACTATCCACACCGCCAGAGTTGTCCACCGCATCGGTATTGATCAGCCCGCCGCTTCGGGAAAACTCCACCCGGGCGGCCTGGGTCAAACCAAGATTGCCCCCTTCGCCAACCACCCGGACCCGAAGCTCCGAGGCATCAACCCGAACACTGTCGTTGGCTCGATCACCCACCTCTGAATGGGTTTCTCCGCTGGCTTTAACATAGGTGCCAATACCGCCATTCCAGAACAGATCCGCCGGTGCTTTCAGAATGTGCTGAATCAGTTCCGAAGGGGTCATCACCGCTTTATCCACACCCAGTGACTGCCGGGCTTCAGGACTCAGTCGTATTTTCTTGGACTGTCGGCTGTAAACACCGCCCCCCCGGGAAATCAACTCCCGGTTGTAGTCATCCCAGGAAGAGCGGGGCAGATGAAACAACCGCTGGCGCTCCTGGAAACTGCTCGCTGCATCAGGCATGGGGTCAATAAAAATATGCTGATGGTTAAAGGCTGCCAGCAACTGGATATGCTCTGACAGCAACATACCATTGCCAAAAACATCTCCGGACATATCACCAATGCCAATCACCTTGAAGTCCTGGCTCTGGGTATCCAGCCCGGTTTCCTTGAACAGCCGCTTGACCGACTCCCAGGCTCCCCGGGCCGTGATACCCATTTTCTTGTGGTCATACCCCTGGCTGCCTCCGGAAGCAAAGGCATCCCCTAGCCAGAAGCCATAATCCCCGGACACTTCATTGGCAATGTCCGAAAAACTGGCCGTGCCCTTGTCCGCCGCCACCACCAGGTAGGGGTCATCCTCATCGTAACGGATCACATCATCCGGCGGGACGATTTGCCCTTTATGGAAGTTGTCCGTGACATCCAGGAGCCCGGAAATGAATTGCCGGTAACTGTTGATACCTTCTGCCATCACCGCTTCCCGGCTGCCACTGATTGGCAGGCGCTTGGGAATAAACCCGCCTTTGGCGCCATGGGGAACAATAATGGCGTTCTTGACCATCTGGGCCTTCACCAGCCCCAGAATCTCGGTGCGGAAATCCTCCCGCCGATCCGACCAGCGCAGGCCTCCACGGGCAATCTTGCCCCCGCGCATATGCACGCCCTCAAACTCCGGGGAGTACACAAAGATTTCAAACATGGGCCGGGGCAATGGAGTGGCCGGGATATCCTCAGGACGAAGCTTGAAGGCAATGTACCGTTTAGGCAGGCCGTCCAGCCCTTTCTGGTAAGCATTGGTGCGAAGCATCGCTTCGATCACGCTCAGAAAGTGGCGCAGGATCCGGTCTTCATCCAGGTTGGATACCTCATCCAGCAATGTCCTGATGCGTTCTACGATAACCTCTGAACGCTTATTGCGATCCCCCTTGAAGGCCGGAGAAAACCGTACATTGAACAGGTCCACCAACTCTCGAACCACTGCCGGGTTGCCATTGAGCACCTTTTGCATATAGCTCTGACTGAACGGCACCTGAAGCTGCAACAGGTATTTAGCCAATGCCCTGAGCAGTATGATCTGCTGCCAGTCCAACCCGGCAGACACCACCATGCCATTAAATCCGTCACTCTCCATGCTTCCCTGCCAGGTCCGGACAAACACCTGCTGGAATTGCTCCCGGAGGCCGGAATCCTCAAGATTCAGGCTGCTGTCCGGCTCAATCCTGAAGTCCAGAACCCAGGCACTGGCCTGGGCACTGGCCCTTATCGCATAAGGTCTGGCACTGTGAACCCTGACCCCCATTTTTTCCAGAATGGGCAACACATCGGAAAGCGCCAGCAGAGTTCCATGGCCCAGCACTCTGAAATGCCATTGATTAAAGTCACTGACAGGGCGATAAAGACTGGTGCTGACCTGCCCTTCCTGGTCAATGGACTCCAACCGCTCTATATCCGTAACAGCCTGCCGGGGGTGCACATCCTCACGGTAAGCGGCCGGGAATGCCCGGGCATAACGCCGGGCCATCTTGCTGCCTGCTCCTTCCCCAAAAACATCCAGCAGTGCCTGCTGCAGGTGATCTTTCCACCCCAGCATGGCTTCCGTGATCGTGGCCTCAAGGCCTTCCACATCCATATCCAGTTGACTGGCATTATTGCAATGCACCGTGAACTGCAGTTGTGCCAGAGGGTTCTCTGAGAGCTGTACATTAAAATCAATACTGTTGCCGTTGAGCTCTTCCAGGAGAATCTGCTGCATCTTCAGGCGCAGCTCAGTATTGAAGCGATCCCTGGGTACATACACCAGCACATTCACAAAGCGGTCATAGGTGTCGGGCCTTAAAAACAGTCTCAGCCGTCGGCGCTCCTGACATCCGAGAATACCGTTAATAGCATCCTGAAGCTGGTCATAACTGGCCTGAATCATTTCATCCCTTGGGTAGTCATGGATGATATGGCGAAGGGCTTTACCCCGGTGGCTGTCTGCAGGCGTGTCCGATTGCTCAAGCAGTCGGACCACTTTCTTGCGGATCAGGGGAACCTGATCCAGAGGCATGGTGTAAGCCGTAGATGAAAACAGCCCAAAGAAACGCCATTCCCCTACTACAGTGCCGGTGTCATCGAATTTTTTGATCCCCAGGTAATCAAGGTGGGCTGGCCTTTGAATGCTGGAACGACTGGTGGATTTGGTGATCACCAGTAACTCCGGCTCCTGCAGCCGGGAAGCAAGATAAGGCGACAACAGCTGCTCAGGGGAACTCTGGCGAACCTCTTCCCGGAAGGTCCCCAGTCCGGACTGGCCCTGAATACGGAACTGAAAACCTTGTTCACTTTTTGACAGGTCGTAGTAACGAAAGCCGATGAATAAAAAATTATCGGCCTTCAACCACTCAAGGAAGGAGAGCGTTTCTTTCAACTCCTCTGCCTCAACAGGCATCGGTTTGTTCCGACACCACTGAATAGCCTCATCCAGCCGGGTCTGCATGGCACTCCAGTCTGACACCACCCGCCAAACATCGTCCACCACCGTTAAAATGCCCGATACGATCTTTTCAAGGGCAGCCGGGTCGGGCTGACGGTCAATCTCAATTCTCATCAGTGCTTCAGACTGGAATCCCTGCTGTTTTCCCGCAGGCTGGCCAATGGCTGAGAGTTGTCCCTGGTCATTTCTTAGCGTTCGAATCACCGGGTGATTGAGGTTATGCACCTTCAGCTCCTGGCGGTCGAGCTCCATCAATAGGGAAGCCACCAGAAACGGCATATCATCCACCAGGATTTCTATAACACTGTGGGTTGAATGCCAGTGATGCTCCTCAGGCTCGGGGTTGTATGCCTGAATCTTTGCCTGACCCGGCGCCCGCTGCTGGATAAACCGCCACAGACAGAGCAGGGCCCCATAACAATCGTCCACTGACGTCACAGCCAGATCTCTTGGGGAAGAACCCTGGTAATAAAGCTGCGTGAGAAAACCCGCCTGTTCGCTCTCATCCTTCGATAGCCCCTGGGTCAGCATGGATTTAACCTGACTGATGGTGGCTTTACGCAGATCCTTGAAACTGTTCATGGTACTCCTCGCAGGAAGGTCATCAACATGACCCAGAGACGCTGTTGGCTCAGCAACAAATTGACCGATTTTGTTAATGACTGAGCACTTATGACAACATAACTCACAACAAGGTAACGATGGAAACGCTTAGAACTGCGGATAACCGAAAGAAGGTGATTCTGCTGCAAAAAGGGGCAGACGCATTGCTTTATTTCAGTCTTTTGCTTCAGGAGGGAATCTCAGAAAGGCAGCTTGTTATCCACTCACTGACCCCTCTGCTTTTTGACGTGAAAACAAACCGTTTTGCCATGAGCATTTGAGAAAGGGTCAGAGAGCATTTCGTGCTTAAACGGGAACCTGGCAGGCTTTCAGATTTTCTCTCAGTGCCTGAAGAATCTGGGTACGACTGATCACTCCCAACAGCTTACCTTCAGCAATAACCGGGTAGATCTTGGGTTTGTCGCTCTGCATGGAAGCCGCCAGTTCAATGATGCTATCCCCGGGAGACACCGTCAGCACCTCACTTCTCATGACATCGGTGGCCATCAGGTCAAAATCACAGTGGTAACTGCTGGCCAGCATCTTGTGAATACAGTCCTGTTCAGAAATAAATCCGATCAGTTTCTTGTTGTGATCCACTACTGGCAGACCATGAAGGTGGGAATTACAAATGATTTCCGTCGCCTTGCTCAGGGGCATATCGCCGTATATGACCGGCGTTTCATGGAGCATATAATCTCGTACCTGGATGTGTGCTTTCATAGTGCACCTCCATTTACCATTGTACTTTCAGTGTAGTTTGGTTTGCTCAGGGGATGGCCTCAGCCATCCTGGCCCAAAGCCCCCTCACGCCGCCTGCCGTTGTGGCTCCGGAGTTCGGATCAGATAGTCAAAAGCCCCCAGGGCAGCATTGGCGCCACTGCCCATGGCAATAATAATCTGCTTGTAAGGAGCTGTGGTCACATCACCCGCCGCAAAAACACCGGGGACAGAGGTCTCCCCCTGAGCACCCACCACAATTTCCCCCCGGGTACTGAGTTCAACCGTTTCTTTCAGAAACTCAGTGTTCGGCACAAGCCCGATCTGGACAAAGATACCCGCCAGTTCCAGAGAGTGGCGCTCACCAGAAGCACGATCAGTGTAGTGTAACCCGGTCAGTTTACGACCATCCCCTACCACTTCGGTGGTCTGTGCTTCGGTAATAATATCGATATTGCCCATGGATCGGGCTTTACGCTGCAGCACTTCATCTGCCCTTAAGACACTGTCAAACTCCAGCACGGTGACATGCTCCACAATACCCGCCAGATCAATGGCCGCTTCAATGCCTGAGTTCCCACCACCGATCACCGCCACTTTTTTCCCTTTGAACAGAGGGCCATCACAGTGTGGACAATAAGCGACACCCTTGCCACGATATTCCTGTTCACCCGGCACATTCATCTCTCGCCAGCGGGCACCCGTGGCAATTACCAGAGAACGGCTCTTCAATGTCGCTCCGCTTTCCAGTTCAACCTGCACCAGATCACCCACCTGTTCAGCAGCCACAATCCGGCTGGCCCGCTGCTGGGTCATGATGTCCACGTCATAGTCTCTGACATGCTCTTCCAGGCTGGCAGCCAACTTTGGCCCTTCCGTTGCCTTGACCGAAATAAAGTTTTCAATGCCCACCGTATCCATCACCTGACCACCAAAACGATCCGCAACAACCCCGGTACGAATTCCCTTGCGGGCACTGTATATGGCCGCTGCGGCCCCTGCCGGGCCACCACCCACCACCAGAACATCAAACGGTTCTTTTTCTGACAGGACCTCCGCCTGGCGCTGGGCGGCACCGGTATCCAGTTTGTTCAACACCTCCTGCAGGGAAATCCGCCCCTGGGCAAACAGCTCACCATTGAGGTAGACCGATGGCACCGCCATGATATTGCGTTCATTGACCTCATCCTGGAACAGTGCGCCATCAATCATGGTGTGGGTGATGTTCGGGTTCAGGGCGGCCATCATATTCAGGGCCTGAACCACATCCGGACAATTCTGGCAGCTCAGGGAAACGTAGGTTTCAAACCGGTACCGTCCTGGCAGCGCCCTGACTTGCTCTGCCAACTCTTCAGAGACTTTAATGGTATGACCGCCACTGTGGAGCAGCGCCAGAACCAGAGAAGTAAACTCATGCCCCATGGGCAGCCCGGCAAACTGGATCTCACTGCCAGTGACGTCTGAGCGAATCATCATGGAAGGCTTTCTTTCATTGCTCAGGGTTGGTTCAGAGACGGTGATCAGCTTCGATAAACCGGCGATGTCGTTTGCCAGGGATTGCATTTCTCTGGAAGGCTTACTGTCATCCAGAGACACTACCAGCTCAACCGGGGCTTTCAGGTTTTGCAGGTAGGTTTTCAATTGAGCTTTCAGGGTAGTGTCTAACATAGTGACAACCTTGCAGTTTGTATGGGTTGAGGAACAGCGTGCCCCGAAAAACAGGGCACGGAGGCCGGTTGTCAGATCTTGCCAACCAGATCCAGAGAAGGCGCCAGTGTCTCTTCACCTGGCTGCCAGGCGGCGGGGCAGACTTCTCCATCGTGCTCTGCAATGTACTGGGCTGCCTGAATCTTGCGAACCAGGTCCTTGGCGGAACGACCAATGCCCAGATCGTTGGTTTCGATGGCCTTGATCTCGCCTTCCGGATTGATCACAAAGGTACCGCGCAGCGCCAAACCTTCCTCCTCAATCATCACGCCAAAATTGCGGGTAATGGCTCCGGTTGGGTCTCCAATCATGGGGAACTTGATTTTGTTGATGGTATCGGAGCTGTCGTGCCAGGCCTTGTGGGTGAAATGAGTATCCGTGGATACGGAGTAAACCTCGACACCCATGGCCTGAAGCTGTTCGTAATGATCCGCCAGGTCACCCAATTCCGTGGGGCAGACAAAGGTGAAATCCGCGGGGTAGAAAAACACTACCGCCCACTTGCCCAGCAGGCTCTGCTCAGAGACATCCACAAATTCACCCTTGTGAAAAGCAGTAGCTTTAAAGGGCTTGATAACAGTGTTAACCAGAGATTGAGTCATAATCTTTACCTTTCGTGTTGTGTGTTGCTGACGTGGTAAAGATTAAGGTGCCCCCAATAATTATAAAAATTAATTAATTAAATTATTTTAATAGATTTTAATTATCACAAATAGCACCGACGCCTTTCCTTCCGCTCTCCCCCCCAAATTCCACTCAATGCCTTAGAAACAGCAGTAACCAAGGGCTTTAAGCATAATCCGCAACCCCCTGTAAATTTGCATCACAGACCTGATTCTGGTATAAAGCCCGATCTTTGTAAGAGGGTAGCTGCTAAGGAGTCTTGACTCTGTAACCAAGGGCAGATCTGCCCGAAGCAGACACTGGAATTCAGTTTAGTTTTCCGGCCTCATGGCTGGATTTTTGGTTTGAGAGGCCATCCACATGTCCAAGGTTTGTCAGGTTACCGGCAAGCGCCCGGTTACCGGGAATAACGTTTCCCACGCTCATAACAAAACACGTCGTCGTTTTGTACCCAACCTGCATCACAAGCGCTTCTGGGTAGAGAGTGAAAAGCGTTTCGTTCGCCTGCGCGTTTCCGCTAAAGGCATGCGTATCATCGACAAGAAAGGCATTGACGCCGTTCTGGCTACGATGCGCGCTAACGGTCAGAAATTCTAAGAGAGCGGGAGCATAAATCATGGCTAAAGGTATTCGCGAGAAGATCAAGCTGGTCTCCAGTGCAGGCACTGGTCACTACTACACCACCACCAAGAACAAGCGTAATACGCCTGACAAGCTGGTGTTCAAGAAGTACGACCCGGTTGTTCGCAAGCACGTTGAGTACAAGGAATACAAGATCAAGTAAACTTGGTCTTGCCTTGCTCTGGCCTTCAACGGTTCAACCGTTGCGGGCCGCCACTTTCCCCTCCTGTACCCCCACCTTCCGACTTTATTTTCGCCATTGTGCGCACTCACCGCTGCCCATAGCGAAAGAATCCCGTGCAGTCACAAGGGAAGGTGCAAACAAGTCCTGTGCGTGCTCTGCAAGCTAAACAGCCTGCAGGTACAAGGCGAAGTTTGCAGTTAATGGCCTTAGTCCTTAACAAAAACTTCAACACAGTAGATGCGGGCTGTTTAGCTTGCCCTTCGGGGCCTCCAGGGGAATCCAGACTCAGCGTCAGCCTTTTTTGACAGGTCCCGACATGCCTGCAAAAGTCTTTCTTGATTCTGAATCCCCCTGGCAGGCCAGAGTGCCGCAGGCCTTGTTCGCACCTTCCCTAATGTTGCATTCATACAGCACTGATATAATGCGCGCCATTCAATAAGATCAACCGCTGTAGGTCATAATGAAACCGGAACTCCTTTCACCGGCGGGAACGCTGAAAAACATGCGCTATGCCTTTGCCTATGGCGCCGATGCCGTCTATGCAGGCCAGCCCCGCTATAGCCTGCGAGTCCGCAACAACGACTTTAAGCTGGACAATCTGCAAAAAGGGATTGACGAAGCCCATGCCCAGGGGAAAAAACTCTACCTGGCCAGCAATATTGCCCCTCACAACAGCAAGGTAAAAACCTACCTCAGAGATATGGAGCCGGTGATCGCCATGGGGCCGGATGCCCTGATCATGTCGGACCCAGGCCTGATCATGATGGTTCGAGAAACCTGGCCGGACATGCCCGTGCACCTTTCTGTTCAGGCAAATGCCGTCAACTTTGCCACGGTAAAATTCTGGGCTAAGCAAGGGGTTGAAAGAATCATTCTGTCCAGAGAACTGTCCCTGGATGAAATTCAGGAAATCCGCGAAGAGTGCCCGGATACAGAGCTGGAAGTCTTTGTTCATGGATCCCTGTGCATTGCCTACTCTGGCCGCTGCCTGCTGTCCGGCTACATCAACAAGCGGGATCCGAACCAGGGAACCTGCACCAACTCCTGTCGCTGGAAGTACCAGGCCCATGAGGCACAGGAAACCCACAGTGGTGATGTCATCCCTGTCAACGCCGTGCCAGAAAGCGAATCGCCCACTCTGGGTGAAGGGGACACCACCAACAACATCTACCTGCTACAGGAACAGGGAAGGCCAGACCAGTACATGCCAGCCTTTGAGGATGAGCATGGCACCTACATCATGAACTCAAAGGACCTGCGAGCCGTTCAACACGTTCACCGGCTGACCGATATGGGCATTCACTCCCTTAAAATTGAAGGCCGGACCAAGTCCTTCTATTACGTGGCCCGCACCGCCCAGGTTTATCGACAGACCATTGACGATGCTGCTTCTGGAATCCCGTTCGACATGAGCAGGATGGATACCCTGGAGAACCTGGCCAACCGGGGCTACACCGAAGGCTTTTACCGCCGCCATGTCCATGACGAGTACCAGAACTATGAAACCGGCAACTCCCGTGGCAGCAAGCAGCAGTTTGTGGGTGAGATCATGGATGTCGGCGATCAGCAGATCACCATTGACGTAAAAAACCGGTTCGAGAAAGGGGATACCCTGGAACTGATGACACCCGCAGGAAACCACGTCTTCACTCTGGACCACCTGGAAAGTCGCCATGGCGAATCCATTGATGCAGCACCCGGCTCTGGTCATGTGGTCAAGATACCCCGACCAGAAGGAGTCAGCCCCGACCAGTACTCACTTCTGGTTCGAAACCTTGCTTAATGAATCGTTTCCCTCACCCCAGCCCTCTCCCAGAGGGAGAGGGGGTTTGGCGGTGCAAACTTTTAAAGCCCTTTCTCTCTGGAAGAAGGGGTTTGGCGGCACGAACTTTTAAAACCCTTTCTCTCTGGAAGAGGGAGTTTGACGTTGCAAGCTTTTAAGGCCCTCTCCCTCTGGGAGAGGGTTTGGGTGAGGGTAAAAGCCAGGCAACCCGCCTCTACATAAACTCTTCTCCAGGCCTGTCGATAAGCTCTTTATGGATCTTACGACATTTACCCACCTATTTACCGGCTCACCTTTTAAGCCTCTTCGCCAACACCGAAAAGTGGTATTGGACGCCCTTGCGCTATTGAACAAGCAGCTTCTGAATAAACAGCTGCGACTCAGCCAATCCACACAGTTTTGCTTGCATACTCGCCCGGACTGGCTGGCAGAGCTGCCTCTCAGCCTGGAAAAGCTTGAACAGGAGACCCTGTCTCGCCTGAACCAGACTTCCCTCACCAGCCAACCCAGAGAGTCTGTGCTTGCGTTGATGCAATCACAGAAAAACCTGGCTCAACTGATCTGTAGAATGGCAGACAGGCTCACCTACCGCTCCCCTGCTCTGCCGGATCACATGCAGATAGTGATGAGAAATGTCTGCCACAGTTTCAGCAAGGCAGTGCACCATTTAAGACTGGGCATCCAGGAGCTGGACACACTGAGCCAGCCAGGCTTGCGAAGGCATCACGCCCGACTGACGGAAAAGGTTTATCAACAACTGACTTTGCACACAGACAGATTGACTGAGAACACCTCGCAACTGAAACAGCAGACCTTTCTTGATGAAAACCAGCTGGACTCAATGGACACTGCACTACTGCTTCTCTGCCTGGAAGACATTGATGAACTGGCAGCCTGGATGAAGTCTCTGCTGATTCATTTACAGCCCAACTGAAGTGCCTCAGAAGCATTAATCAACAACGCAGTCAGCCCGTTTTTTACCAGATCGTTCCAGATAGTCCTGAAAGGCTTTCGGCACACGCCCGGTTGTGGAGCCATGCCAGCGGACACTGTCCCCTGAAGCCGTTTGATACTCAAAGGTATATTTGGAAACTTTGCGTCGTTTCCTGCTGCCTTTCTTGCTTGGGTCTTTGGCATCAAAGTCTGCAAGGCTGAGCCCTCGCTCCGCCATGACCTGCTGAATGGCGGCAATATCGTTCATTTTCTTTTTCCTTTTTTCCTCCTCTGCCTCCTTGGAACTCAACTTCTCTGCATGAATATCCTGCAAACGTCCCAGAATCTTTTCAAGCTCTGAAACACTGGCATCCTTAAAAAGAGAACGAATCCGGGACTTACTGCTCAGGCGATGATTCAACTCATCCAAAATATTCATCGTACACCCTCAGGTAAAAAACGATTAATCACCGTTACTTTGGAAACACTGCCACATTCACCCGCTGCCCCGGGAGGCTGCCAGACTGCTATTTACACAGGTTGCACAGGGCGAAACAGCCAACACATTCAGAGGTGACTGTTTTAGAAAATAATGTATTTTATTCAATTCGCAAGCACAGATTATTTAACCCGCTCATCGGGACTGCCTCTCAATGATTCGCAGACGCGCCCTTGTCTGAGGTTTTCAAGCCAGCGGTATTCTGCCTGTTGCCACTTTCTCCAGACTCAAGAGTGCCAATCAGGTCTCTGGGCTGATATTTACGAACCTCTCCGGAGTCCATCAACACCTTAACCCAACCATTTTGCAGACATTGGAACAACCTTCCCTGCTCAAAGGTTGCCCGGTCTTTCACTTTCAAATTCCCATTCATTGCAGTTATTCATTCCTTTTGTCGATAACACCTTTAATTCTCAGCTTCACTCCTGGCGATAAATTGCAAAGAGTCTCAGCCTCCGCGGGCTGCTGTGCTTCTGGGGTAATGGCGGTCCGAATGGTCACGGAAAGAAACCATCACAGCCGTTTGGGAATGGGTATTATCGGTGAAGCATTGGGACACTTTAATGACAGACAGTGGATTGACTTTCGTCACATAGGCCTATAACAAAAACAAGGCATCACCCTGACTGAATTTCACAACACGAGCGTTTGTATCATCTATTTTTAAAGAAGATTCCAGAGAGTGCCGAGACAATCATTTTACAGCGGCACTTTTTTGTTTGTTGCAGCGTTCGGATACAGCGGTTCCGTTTAGCGACAGGCCAGGATGTTATGCCTGAAAGGACTCAGGGTAAAAACACCAATGCTAGGCCGACTTTTTCTACCTTTTATTTTTCTTATACTCGCCTATGGCTTCTGGGTCAGCCCGGAGTTCCAGGTGATCACCGCTGGGGTTGTCATCTTCCTGCTGGGCATGGTTTACCTGGAAAAAGGGTTCAAAGTATTCACGGGAGGCTTCCTTGAAAGCCTCCTTAAAAAAACCACCAACAAGCTCTGGAAAAGTCTCTCTTTTGGCCTTGTCAGCACCGCCATCCTTCAGTCCAGTTCGCTGGTTTCAGTCATCGTCATCTCATTTCTGAGCGCCGGCCTTATAGGTCTGACGGCAGGCGTCGGCATTATTTTTGGCGCCAACCTGGGCAGCACCGCCGGGGCATGGCTGGTAGCCCTCTATGGGCTGAAGATCAAGCTGGCTTCCTACGCCATGCCCATGCTGGTGTTTGGACTGCTCCTGAAGACACAGCGGGGTAACAGCTTCCAGGGGATGGGATACATCCTCCTTGGTATCGGTTTTCTGTTCCTGGGCATCCACTACATGAAGGAAGGGTTTGACGCCTTCAAAGACGCCATTGACCTGGCCAGCTTCGCCATAGGAGGCTACCAGGGCATTCTGATTTACACCCTGCTGGGCACAGTGGCAACCATCATCATGCAGTCGACGAACGCCACAATGGTGCTGACATTCTCAGCCCTGGCTACTGGACAATTAACTTACGAAAATGCTCTGGCTCTGGCCATAGGCTCAAATATCGGAACCACCATCACCGCCATTCTTGGCTCTATCAGTGCCAGCGCTGAAGGAAAAAGACTGGCGGCAGCCCATCTTGCCTTCAACACCCTGACGGCGGCTTTTGCAATAGCCTGCTTACCTCTTCTGACGGAGGCTGTTGACTGGGCTGCAGCATCCATGGGCATCCAGCCAGATAATTTCACTCTCAAGCTGGCAGTATTCCATACCCTGTTCAATGTCATGGGTATTCTTATTCTGCTCCCTTTTACCCGAAAGCTGGTGGAATGGCTGGAAACCCTTTTCAGGGAACCTGACAGGCAGGCCTTCCCCGCTTTCTCCGATAAAAGCAACTCAGATAAAAATACCCGGCAGATACAACGGGCCCGCTATCTGACTCCGGCAGCCCTGAGCTATCCGGACGCCGCCATGAGAGCCCTGACCCGGGAGTGTAGCCATCTTTACCGGAATACTCTGGAGCTGATCTGTTACAGCATTTACCTTACGGGGGAAAAACTCCGTGAGACGGACAACCTTTCTGAACTGGTTAGCAACAGCCCTCAAACTGAACAGCCCTGGACCATCAAAGAACTTTACATCCGGCACATCAAGGGCATTTATGCGGATATCATCCACTATTCAGGGGCCATTGAGGGAAGCCTGCCCAAACAACAGGCCCAGGAGTTATTTGCCCTGAAGGTGGCCTGCAGGGATTTTGTGCAAGCGATCAAGCACGTCAAACATATCTACAAAAACATGGGGCAATACATTGAATCCGATAACGAGCAGATACGCCACCAGTATAACCAGCTGCGACTCTGTATTGCTTCGGTACTGAAACTGGTTGATGTACTTGGGGTCAGGCGCAACTACAGCCACATTCGGGAACATGCCAGGCAGTTGAAACAGGAGCTGCAGGAACAGGACCAGCAAACCAACCTCGCCCTCAATGAGTTGATTCGCTCCAATCAGGTGGATTCCTTCATGGCCAGTTCCCTGCTGAATGACAGCGCCCACGTCCACGACGCCTGCACCAACCTCATTGACGGGGCAGTCATCATGCTGACCCGGGACCGGGAAGAGTTCCGGGAGCTGGACCTCAATTTTGACAGCTCTCTGAGCTCCAAACAGCCTTGAACGGGAAGAAAACGTCTTTCACCCCGCCCCCGTGGAGAGACAGAACCAGTAAGTGGAGTCAGCTGACCATCAGCTTATACCCGGCCTTTGCCAGATAACTGCACTCCGCATCGAAATCAGCCGCCGTCAATGGGTGTTGCTCTATCCAGCCATCCGGAAAATACAAACTAACCCTCACTCCGGACACCTCCATGGCATACTCAGGCAGAGCATGATCATCCCTGCCATGACTGAGCACATTCGCCACCCGCAACAGAATAATCAGCCGCATGAGACGTTTGGACTCGGTTTTGGGCCAGCCCGAAAGCAATGTTCTTGGCAATGAGCGCCGGTGCCCTCTGACCAGGAGCGCCAGCTGCTTTTGCTCCCTCTTACTGAACCCCATCAGGTCCGAATGATCCACCAGATAGGCGCCATGACGATGATACTGGGTGTGTGAGATATCCATCCCGATCTGACACACCCTGGCCGCCCAGGACAGAAGCTCCCGGTCCGCCTCAGCCAGCTCCCAGTCATCCGCCACCTGGGCAAAACAGCAACAGGCGTGATCAGCGATACGCCGAGCCTGCTGCTGGTCCACATGATAGCGAACCATCAGGGCATTGATGGTTCGCTCCCGGACATTCTCATGACTGTCACGCCCAAGCATGTCATGGAGTACACCCTCACGAAGGGCTCCCTCAGAAAAGCGCATCCGGTCAATATTCAGGGCATCAAAACCCGCCATCAGGATGGCCAGACCGGCGGGGAAAATAGCCTGCCGATCCGATTTCAGCCCAGGAAACCGAACCCGGTGAATATGACTGAATTTCAAAACCTTCTGCTTCAGCATTTCCAGACTGTCACGGGTGATCACTTCACTTTCACCCATGGCCTGGAGAATGTTGCTGACTGCACGAATAGAACCGGACGACCCCACCGCATCCACCCAGCCAAGGCTGGTATACGCTTTTTCAATGTTTAGCAATTCCAGCCGGGCAGCATAGTAGGCGGACTGAAAGCGTTCGGGGGTCAGCTTGCCGGAGTCAAAGAATCGTTCAGTGAACACCACACACCCCATATGAAGACTTTCCATCAACCGGGGTTCAAAGCGCTCACCAATCACAAACTCCGTGCTGCCGCCCCCAATGTCCATCACCAGGCGGCGCTCATTATCATCGGACTGGGTCTGTGCGACGCCCAGATAGATAAGCCTGGCCTCTTCCCGGCCGGCAATCACCTCCACGGGGTAGCCCAGGATCTCCTGGGCTTTTTCAACAAACCGGTCACTGTTACGGGCCTTGCGCAGAGCGTTGGTGCCTACCACTCTAACCGACTGAATCTGGCTGCCAGTCAGGTATTGAGCAAACTGTCCAAGGCACTTTATTCCGCGCTCCATGGCTGCCTCAGACAATTCATCATTTTCATTGAGCCCGGCCGCCAGTTGAACTTTCTCTCCCAGCCTCTCCACCGGGCGAATTTCCCCCTGTTCAACCCTGGCAACAATCATATGGAAACTGTTCGAACCCAGATCAATAGCCGCCACCAGAGGTAAGCCTACGGATTCGTTATTCACCGGCTCTTCACACCCTTGTTCTGTCATGGTTGGTCAGTAAGCTGCTGTTCAGTATTATCTGGAGAATAACAGATGCCAGGCCATTGGTTTAAAGAGATTTTTTACAACACCTATAATCACCAGTGCTTCCGGGGCCTGCTTTGCATCGAAAAAAAACACTACAAAAATCAGCAAATCAGGCATAATGAAAAATTTGTGGGGAAACAGGGCCGCCTGGCCACCAACACTGACCCCTCAGACCTGTTAAGTACCAATGGCTGGGAGACCCATTCCATGAGCGAGATTGTCAATGTGACCGACTCATCCTTCGAAGAGGAAGTTCTGAAGGCAGAAGGGCCTGTACTGGTTGACTATTGGGCGGAGTGGTGTGGCCCCTGCAAAATGATCGCCCCGGTACTTGACGAAATTGCCCAGGACTATGAGGGCAAGCTGAAGATCTGTAAATTGAACATCGATGACAACGACGAGACAGCCCCCAAATATGGCGTACGGGGTATCCCAACCCTCATGCTGTTCAAGGGCGGCAACGTTGAAGCCACCAAAGTAGGGGCACTGTCCAAGTCTCAGCTGACCGCTTTTCTGGACAGTAACCTGTAAGCAGAAAGGTGGGTTTACGCCGGGTGCCGGGAGTCCCTGCCGCCATCCGGTCAACACATTTTCAGCGGCTTCACGATGTTCAATCTGAACATTCCTGTTGTTGAATTTTCAAATCATTACAGTTGACTGCATCTTTATTCTTGATTATTTTCCGGAAAAGGTTATAGACTGTAATTTCACAGGGCCGTCGGTTACCTACTGACGAATTTGGAATCTGGCCCGGGCTGGACAGTCGTTATAAACAACTCGCAGGCATCAACAGTCAGCTGTCCCGTATCATAATAAGCCAAACATTATCTGATCTTCCTGCACAGACAACGGCCACTTACCTTTCAATTTAACATTCGCAAACTACTGGTTATGCATCTTACCGAACTGAAGAAAAAGTCTGTTCCTGAACTTCTGGCGATAGCGAATGAAATGGGTCTGGAAAACCTTGCCCGTTCCAGGAAGCAGGATGTTATTTTTACAATTCTCAAGCGCCATGCCCGCAGCGGCGAGGATATTTATGGCGACGGTGTTCTGGAAATACTCCAGGACGGTTTTGGCTTTCTCCGGTCTTCTGACAGCTCTTACCTGGCAGGACCTGACGATATTTATGTATCCCCCAGCCAGATCCGCCGTTTTAACCTGAGAACCGGTGACACCATCTCCGGGAAAATTCGCCCACCAAAAGAGGGTGAGCGTTATTTTGCCCTGCTCAAAGTGAACGAAATTAACTTTGACCAACCTGAAAACGCCCGCAATAAAATCCTTTTTGAAAACCTTACCCCGCTGTTTCCCCAGGAACGGCTCACGATGGAAATGGGGAATGGCTCCACTGAGGACCTGACTGCCCGGATCATTGATCTGGTGGCGCCTACCGGAAAAGGCCAGCGTGGTCTGATCGTATCCCCTCCAAAAGCGGGTAAAACCCTGATGCTGCAGAACATCGCAGCCAACATTGCCCGCAACAACCCCGAGTGCTATCTGATTGTTCTGCTGATTGATGAGCGCCCGGAGGAGGTGACTGAAATGTCGCGGTCTGTAAGGGGAGAAGTGGTGGCTTCCACCTTTGACGAACCCCCTTCACGGCATGTCCAGGTAGCGGAAATGGTGCTTGAAAAAGCCAAGCGGCTGGTTGAGCACAAGAAAGACGTAGTCATACTGCTGGACTCTATTACCCGTCTGGCCCGGGCCTATAACACTGTAATCCCATCCTCTGGCAAGGTACTGACCGGTGGTGTCGATGCCCATGCCCTGGAACGTCCGAAGCGCTTCTTCGGTGCAGCCCGGAACATTGAAGAAGGTGGCAGCCTGACCATCCTGGCCACCGCCCTGGTGGACACAGGTTCAAAAATGGATGAAGTCATTTTTGAAGAATTCAAAGGCACCGGTAACATGGAACTTCACCTGGATCGACGGGCTGCTGAGAAACGGGTATTCCCGGCCATCGGCATCAACAAGTCCGGTACTCGCCGTGAAGACTTGCTCACCACCGATGAAGAACTCCAGCGCATGTGGATTCTCCGGAAAATCCTGCACCCCATGGATGAGATCCAGGCCATTGAGTTCCTGCTTGACCGGATGAAGCATACTAAAACCAATGATGAATTCTTCCAGTCCATGAAGCGGAAGTAAAAGGAAGCGTATATAGCCCCACCAGGCGGCTTTATTCACACACTCCTATGGCTCGATGCCTGGGAGTGTGAAACGCCCCCACGCCACTCATCGTCTATCCATTTTGACCAAAAGGGATAAGCCTCCATCCAGCCCCCTGGCTCAAAACGGCAAGCAGAAAAGAAAAACCCCATGAAATACAAGGATCTTCGGGACTTCATCCGGCAGCTGGAAAAACAGGGTGAACTAAAGCGCATTACCGTTGAGGTGGATCCGGTCCTTGAAATGACCGAAATCTGTGACCGCACCCTGAAAAAAGGCGGGCCGGCACTGCTTTTTGAAAACCCGAAAGGCTTTGACATGCCCGTGCTGGGTAACCTGTTTGGAACCCAGAAAAGGGTGGCCATGGGTATGGGCCAGACAGACATCAGCGCCCTGAAAGAGATCGGTGAACTGCTTGCCTACCTGAAAGAACCGGATCCCCCCAAGGGTTTTCGGGACGCTCTGGAAAAACTGCCACTGTTTCGCCAGGTGCTGAATATGGGCCCAAAAGTGGTCAAATCAGCGCCCTGCCAGGAAGTCATTCTTGAAGGAGACCAGGTCGATCTGACCCGACTCCCTATCCAGACCTGCTGGCCTGGTGATGCCGCACCTCTTATTACCTGGCCACTGGTCATCACCCGGGGGCCGGAAAAAGAACGCCAGAACCTGGGCATTTACCGGCAACAGCTGCTGGGTCGAAACAAACTGATCATGCGCTGGCTTTCCCACCGCGGCGGTGCTCTGGACTTCAGGGACTGGCAGAAAAAACACCCGGACGAACCCTTTCCCGTCTCCGTAGCCCTTGGTGCTGACCCGGCCACCATTCTGGGTGCGGTTACACCCGTACCTGATACGCTGTCTGAATACGCTTTTGCCGGCCTGCTCAGGGGCAGCAAGACGGAGCTGATCAAAAGCCACATCAATGACCTTCAGGTGCCTGCCAGTGCTGAAATTGTGCTGGAAGGATTCATTTATCCGGGAGAAATGGCGGACGAAGGCCCTTACGGTGACCACACCGGTTATTACAATGAGGTGGAATCCTTCCCTGTTTTCACCGTAGAGTGCATCACTCATCGCCGGAACCCGATCTATCACAGCACCTATACCGGCCGCCCGCCCGATGAGCCCGCCATACTCGGCCTTGCCTTCAATGAAGTCTTTGTACCAATCCTGAAAAAGCAGTTTCCGGAAATCGTCGACTTCTATCTGCCCCCCGAAGGTTGCTCATACCGGCTGGCCGTGGTTACCATGCGCAAAGAATACCCGGGGCATGCCAAACGGGTCATGCTCGGTGTATGGTCGTTCCTGAGGCAGTTCATGTACACCAAGTTTGTGATTGTCACGGATGATGACGTCAATGCCAGAGACTGGAATGACGTGATCTGGGCAATGACCACCCGCATGGACCCCAAACGGGATTCCGTGTTTATTGAAAACACGCCCATAGACTATCTGGACTTTGCCTCTCCCGTGGCAGGGCTGGGATCAAAAGTCGGTTTTGATGCCACCAATAAATGGCAGGGAGAAACCACCCGGGAGTGGGGAACTGCCATTACCATGAGCGACACCGTCAAACAGCGTGTTGATGACATCTGGGACCAGCTGGGCATTGACATAGAATAAGAGGGAACACCTTTCGTGCAGACTCATCATGTAACCACGCAGTCCTATAAGGTTACAGACCTTCAACTTCTGGATGCGCAGATATACCGGGTCATCATCCAGTGCAATCAGGGGGTTGTACCCGATTACAGGGCGGGCCAGTATCTGGAAATACTGCTGCCGGATGGAGAAGCCTGTGCTTTTTCCATTGCCAGCCCACCCAGTGCTGGTCAGAAAAGCATTGAACTGCATATCCAGAAAATACCGGACCGGAAAAACTCTATAAAGCTGTTTGAGGAGCTGGAAAAAGGCTGGGTATCGGTTCGAATGGCAAAAGGTCTGTGCCACCTGGGTACCCTGCCCGACAAGCCTCTGGTATTTGTAGCGGCAGGCACGGGCTTCGCACAGATGAAGTCCATGATCGAACACTGCTTTCACCAGAACCATCCACACCCAATGCATCTCTATTGGGGCGCCCGCTCCCCAGAAGGGTTTTATCTTCCCAGCCTGCCTGTCCACTGGTCTTCCTCGCAGTTCCATTACCACCCTGTGGTCAGCGAGGTATCTGATGAAGGCATCTGGGAAGGAAGGCAGGGGCTCCTGTTCGAAGCCATCCTGGCCGACAGGGAACAACTGACAGACTGTGAAATCTATATCAGCGGCTCACCGCAGATGGTATATGCGACAGTTGACGCCCTGGTCAGGGAAAATTTCAAAGATGAAAATATACATTCCGACGTCTTTGAATACGCTCCCAGACATTGACCATTACTAGCAATCCTGACCTTTTGATTTTCTGCCCTATATACGACAACGGATATTGTTAATCATCCCTTGTCGTATTTTTTTGCGTCTCTTCATGGCAAAAGCCCACCCCTTGTCTATATTCATTTCTAGCATAATCAACGCAAAGGTACGGTATTCGAGATGCAACCATCACCCACCAAATCTGCACTTCCCGGTTATAAAAACAGCCGGGTGCGCCAGAAAAACATCCAGGTCATTCTTCAGGCGGCTGAAGATGAGTTTGTCGCCAGTGGCTTCAAGGGAGCGTCCATCAGAGACATTGCCCAGCGGGCCGGACTGCCCAAGGCCAACGTTCATTATTACTTCAACAGCAAGGTGGAGCTTTACGGGGCAGTTCTGAACCACATCATGGAGTTATGGGAGTCGGTGTTCAGCGGCCTGAACCCCGACGATGATCCTGCCACCGCCTTTCGCGAATTCATTCAGGCCAAAATGCAATACTGCCTGGCCCATTCCAACGCTTCGCGGATTTTCAGCAGTGAGATCCTTCATGGCGGACAGCATATCAAGGAGCACCTGCGTCCCTTCAATGACTGGATTCACGAAAAGTCAGAGGTGATCAGAGGCTGGATTAAACAGGGAAAAATGCATCCGGTTGATCCGGTTCACCTGTTGTTTACCATCTGGGCTACTACCCAATACTATGTGGACTATGGACCACAGGTCGCCTCGGTTCTGGGCAAGGAAGAGCTGGCCCCCGGTGATACCCAGGCCTATACCGATAGCCTGTGCCAGATGATTCTAAAAGGCTGTGGAATTCAGTCATGAATGCATCCAGCCCTCCTTCAACGCTTCATTTCATCAACCGGATAACACTGAAGCCCCTCTTTTTTACGTTAAAGGCTGCTTCAGAAGCCGTGGTCGGATTAAGCCTCTAGAGGCTAATCCGACAACCCTCAGTCTGCAGTAATCACTTCTACCCGATCCACTTTCTGGAAGCCCCGTGGCAACTTGTTTCCACGTCGCCCTCTCTCCCCGCGATAATGCTCCAGATCCCCTGCCTTTAACGTGACATGCCTTCTACCGGCATGGAGCATCAGGGAATCATTGGCATTGAGCACAGCCAGCTGGGTCACCAGCTCAGCACGCTCGGCCGCTCGAGCAGCCGGTATGTTAATGATTTTGTTCCCTTTGCCACGAGCCAGTTTGGGCAGATCCTGAAGCGGAAACAGCAACATTCTCCCCTCATTGGTGATCGCAATCAGCATCTGATCCTGACTGCTCACGGATACCGGAGGAAGAACCCGGGCATTTTTGGGGAGGGTCAACAGCAGTTTACCCGCTTTGTTTTTACTGACCATGTCGGAAAACTGAGCAACAAACCCATAACCGGCATCACTGGCCAGGAGATAACAATCATTGTTTTCTCCCACACAGAGGCCTTCAAACGTAGCACCTGAGGGAGGATTAACCCGACCGGTAAGCGGTTCTCCCTGCCCCCTTGCAGAAGGAAGGGTATGGGTCATCACCGAATAGGCACGTCCCGTGGAGTCAATAAACACCGATGCCTGATTACTTTTACCCCGGGCAGAGAGGCGGTAGCCATCCCCCGATTTGTAGTTGAGTGATTGAGGATCCACGTCATGGCCTTTGGCACACCGTACCCAGCCTTTATTGGAGAGCACAACGGTCACCGGGTCAGAAGACATCAGATCTGTTTCTGACAGGGCATGGGCTTCGCTGCGGACCACAATGGGGGAGCGACGGTCGTCGCCATACTGCTCAGAGTCGGCCTTCAACTCTTTTTTGATAAGAGTTTTCAGGCGTCGATCCGACCCAAGAATCAGTTCCAGCTGATCCCTTTCTTTTTCAAGCTCATCCTGTTCACCCCGGATTTTCATCTCTTCCAGTTTCGCCAAGTGGCGCAACTTCAGATCCAGAATGGCTTCCGCCTGGACATCGGACAAACCAAAACGCTCCATCAACACGGGCTTGGGTTTATCTTCTGTCCGGATAATCTCAATAATCTCATCAATGTTCAGGAAGGCGATCATCAAGCCTTCCAGAATATGCAGGCGACTGAGCACCTTATCCAGACGGTGCTGCAGGCGACGACGAACGGTTTCACTCCGCCAGGAGAGCCATTCCCCCAGCATCCGGTCCAGAGACTTCACCTGGGGGCGACCGTCCACCCCAATCATGTTCATATTAACCCGGTACGTTTTTTCCAGGTCAGTGGTGGCAAACAGATGGTTCATCAGACTCTGAACATCCACCCGGTTCGACTTTGGCACAATCACCAGGCGGGTGGGGTTTTCATGATCAGATTCATCCCGAAGGTCCGACACCATGGGCAGCTTCTTGGCCTGCATCTGGGCAGCAATCTGCTCCAGAACCTTGGCGCCGGAAGCCTGATGGGGCAGGGCGGTAATGACAATATCACCGTTCTCTTTCTGGAAAACGGCGCGCATCCGCAGAGACCCTCGCCCCTGCTCATACATTTTGATGAGGTCTGCACGGGGAGTGATCAACTCAGCTTCGGTGGGGAAATCGGGTCCCTGAATGTGCTCACAAAGTTCCGCCACCGAAGCCTTTGGGTTTTCCAGTAAATGGATGCAGGCACCGGCCACCTCCCGAAGGTTATGGGGAGGCACATCCGTCGCCATCCCCACCGCTATGCCGGTGGTTCCATTCAACAGCAGGTTCGGTAGCCGCGCGGGTAAAATGGAGGGCTCGTCCAGGGTGCCATCGAAATTAGGCACCCAGTCCACCGTTCCCTGGCCCAGCTCGCCCAACAGCGTCTCGGCGTATTTGGCCAGCCTGGACTCAGTGTATCGCATGGCCGCAAAGGATTTGGGATCATCCGGAGAGCCCCAGTTGCCCTGACCATCCACCAGGGGATACCGGTAAGAAAAGGGCTGTGCCATTAACACCATGGCTTCATAGCAGGCACTGTCACCATGGGGGTGAAACTTACCCAGTACATCACCCACGGTTCGGGCGGATTTCTTGAACTTGGCCGTGTTTTTCAGGCCCAGCTCACTCATGGCATAGATGATACGACGCTGCACAGGCTTCAGCCCGTCCCCGATGTGCGGCAGGGCACGATCCAGGATCACGTACATGGAGTAGTTCAGGTACGCGCTTTCTGTGTAGGCTCTCAGGGACTGGCGCTCAATTCCATCGTCGCCAATAAAGGTCTGCTCCGTCATGCTTCAACCTGTTTCAGGAAACTGACAATAAACCGGATATGATACCAACTATTGCAGCAAACGGCAGTCAGCTGAAACGTTTATTGTGCAGAGAGCACAGGAATGGTCGATTTCAGGTAAACTCAGCATCAACTCAGGCACCAGAACCTCCGCCACTTCCTGTTCCTGTCATTCGGTATGACTTGCCTACAAAGAGGGCTATCTGTATTTACTAATTTACTCATTTTTGCTTGTGAAAACGCCTTAGCCTCCTTATTTCCTTTAAATGCATGCTCAGACAATTCCTGAAGTTTAACCATTGCTTTTTTGGTGCTCATTCGACAAGCAAGGCTGTGTCTTGTTAATTTAACAATAATATCAACTAATTTTGAATAGTTCTTTTTGTCTCCCCCTTTTGTTTCGATCGCTTTGTTTATCAAGCTTCGCTTTTCTGAATCAGATAGCACAGAAAAATCAAAGGCAATTTGTGCAAACTCAGTGTTAAGTCGAGGTAATCTTCTTTTCATCATTCCCGCCATCAACTTGGCAGGATTAACCCCATTAAAAAGAATTGATAAAAAAGTGCATCCAAGCGACCAATCATCACCCTGGCTACTTTCCATTTTGAAAGTGTATTCTTCAGGGGCTATATAGCCCAAAGAGCCACAAACTTCTGTTGTACGTCGATCTGTTCCGTCACTCTTCAAAACTCTTCGGGTCTGACCAAAATCAATAATTTTAAGTTCACCGTTATCAGGGTTATATAAAATATTTTCGGGTTTTAAATCTCTATGGGTCAATCCATGCTCGTGAATAAAATTAAGCCCTTTTGCCAGATTCAGAGCAACATCGCAGACTACGTTATTCGCTACGGGTTCAGCCGTAAAATGACCACTTCTCTTTATTAGTTGTTCATGAAGCTGCGTTCCAGAGCAGAATTCTCCAAAAACTGCTTGAACGGAAAATCCCCCCTTAACCTGCTCTATCATGTCCATTGAGACTATCAGCTTCAAGGTACTTTCATTTCCATATTTAATCAGGGCGCAATAAGAGTGACAGATATTTTCATGTTCCGGTAACATAAGACCATTCAGCTCACGCTCATCAAGGCCTTCCCTATTTGGGGTCTTCATAACACATAAAATACCATCAGCCCCAACTTTGGAAACAGGCCTCACTTTGCCGAAAGTCCCTTCACCCAACAGTACCGAGCCCTTGGAAGGATCTTCAAGGCCGTTTTTCTTTAAAAACTCCGCAACGGTGGTTGAACTGGTTTCATGATTGAAACAAATACTGACACTCCGACCAAAAGCAACCGTCCGGGTTTCATCACTTGAGTGGTCACCGCCTGTATTGATTGAGGGTGATTGTAAATCAGAATTTTGTCTTAGTGCGTCCATTCCACCCCCTGATAAGTATTCTATCCATTTTCTTTTTTATACAACGCCAGACCCTGTTCTGCTTGCGTCAAAACACTAAGGCAAAGGTATTCAAATTCAAACACCCTGACCATAACGAGTATGCAAGTAAAACTAACTGGCTGAAGGATTTAACCCGCATATTGCATGAAGCCGCTATGAAAAAGCGGTTATCCCACGTCTTTCAAGGGGTGTAGGAGAAAAGCATAAAAAGACAATTTATCAGAGCGACAAGCTCGACACTTCATGCAATATGCGGGTTAACGGCTTTTTGCTCTTATGAGTGATCCCCCTGCTCATGGATATAAGGGTTCTCCCATCCCTGGATCTGGCTTATTTTCCGGTTTCGCTCTTGCTCCCAAGCCGAAACCGGGTACATGCGGTTCCAGGCCTCAAACAACCGCCGCTGCTGCTCACTGAGCCGGAAGGGGTAACGATCCGCCATATAAAGATAAATCCGGGCAATACTGCCCCGCTGGTTTTGGGGAGGCTCGGCTACCCGGGCCTTAAAGTCCACCTTGAAATCACACTGGCCGTACATATCCGGATGCTGGCTTAGCAGCCCAAACCGGAAGTTTGAGCGATCTCCGTTAATCTCTCCTACGGCAGGCACTAGGTTATGCATATCCGCTTCCATCTTGCGAAAAACAGGATCATTGCGGCTGCAGTTTTTTCTTCCCCCTTCCTGCCAACACTGCCGCTGATGGCCGAAAACCCACGCAGGAACCACATGCTCCCATTCTATGCGGCGGGCTCTTTTAGCCTGCTTTCGGACCGAGTAGCCACAGGACTTCAGGTCAGGTATTCGTTTTTTATTCTCTTTCAGGATGTCACAGCCGCAGTAGAAGCTCACAGGGTGATCGTCGTATAACTTAGCAGCCTGTCGCTTGGCACTGTTGAAGCTGGCAGGCACATCAGCCTGTACAACATGGGAAAAAGAAAGACAGAAGGGCAGGAAAAGCAAAAACAGGCGAGAAAAAAAAGTCATGTAAAGACAACAGAAAACAGAAACACTGTCGTTAACTTATCATGCTAGTGAATCGGTGGACAGGAGCAGGAAAATCAAAAGAACTTTTCAGGGCCGCCAGTAGGGGCCCTGTTACTCAAAATCAGCTGCCGACGGTCTCAAAAGCATCGGAAATCATCACGCTGAATATGCCTCCGACAAACATCACCAGAGCAATACCGGCACCGGAAGTAAATGACTCCCAGAGTGAGGCGTTCTGTACCATGTAGTAGTATGCAGCGCCGCCCACCAGCCACATCCACCAGAACCCCAGTGAGGCAATGGCGGTCAACCGGAAACCATTTGAAATCATCGTTTTCATGCCCACTTCCCCAAGTGTTCGAGTCCAGAAGGCATCTTATGCCTCCCTTTGCCAGAGAGGGATCAGGGTTTTACGCAATCCAGCAGATCTTTACATTTCTGATTCCTGCTTCTCATCGCCATGCCTCATCATCAGGGTTGATCAAAGCGCTTCTCCCCGGGCCAGCCTGGGCTGGCGGCCCGAAAGCCCCATGGCGTATTTCATCACCTGATTCACTGCCGGTGTCAGCCTGCCAGCCACTCCCAGCCCTATATTTCTGAGAATCTGTGCTGGCCGGTTACCATTGCTGAAGGCGTGATAAAAACCATCCATCACGGCCATCATCGCAGCATTATCCGGGCGCCGGACCTTCTCGTACCGTCCCAGGACTTCAGGGTCTCCCAGAGGCTCCCCGTTTCGATGGGCATCCACCAGAATCTCTGCCAGCCAGGCCGCATCCTGAAACCCGAGATTGACGCCCTGACCTGCCAGAGGGTTGATGGTGTGTGCCGCATCCCCCGCGAGCACCACACCAGGCCGACAATAATGGATAGCATGCCGACGGGCCAAGGGAAATGCCCCCCGCTCATGAAGGGTGATGATCTCGGGCAACTCAACCGGGAAGGTGTTTCTCAACTCATCAATAAATGCCTGCTCAGGCAGCCCCAGTAAATACCGGACCTGCTCAGGCACGTTATACCATACGATTGACGCATAACTTCGCCCCTGAATATCCGGCAGAGGCAGGAAAGCTTCCGGGCCGGTGGGGGTAAAAGCCTGCCAGGTCATGTCCTGGCAGCCCCCGTCAATTTCAACCGTCGCCACAAGGCACTGCTGCTCATAATCCCGTTGCTCAACCCCAAGGCCTGCGACCTGCCTGACTCTTGACTGAGCACCATCCGCACCAATCAGCAAATGTCCCGTAAACCTCCGGCCATCGGACAACTCAACCTGTGGCTTGTCGCCCGTCAGGTCAAACCGGTTAATACTGGCCGGGCAGATCAGGTCAACCGAACCATGCCGGGACATAGCCTCAAGCAAACCCAACTGTGTTACCCGATTTTCAACAATGTAGCCAAGTTGTTCCCGACCAATTTCCGCCGAATCAAACAGCACCCGGTTGGCTCGGGAGGCTAACTCTTTTCCCCAGGGATGACGCAGCTTTTCCCAGACTGCCATCCGGCAGTAAGGCGTCATACGCATTTGCGACATCGGGGCCCAGGCGCCAAGCTGGCGAAGAATCTGTTCAGAAGCGTAACTGAGGGCTGAAACCCTGAGATCAGGCAGGCTATCCGTTGCCAGAGGTTCCGGTTTGACCCGGTCAAACACCGCAACCTTAATCCTCTGGCTGCCAAGAGCAGTGGCAATGGCGGCTCCCACCATTCCACCGCCGACGATCAGTACTTCGTAATCTGGTTCAGTCATCATTCTGCTTTGGCGTAAATGCCCTACTTCCATGGATTGGAACAGGGGAGACCAACCTCAATTCAAATAAACAGGGGTCTTCCCGAACAAAAAAATCCTATCAAATGCCCATGGTGAAAGAAAAAAGAAATGATAAAAACCCAGCGCTTTTTCATGGCTCTTTTTCATGACCCTCACTGGATTCACGGGCATTACGCTCCGACAGTTTTTTCTTTTTTTTCTTTTCCAGCCGCTTACTGGTCTTTCTTCTTTTCAGGCGAGTCTTCTCTCTCTGGGCATGGTCACCCCGGTCAATGTACGTTTTCTGCCGGGCGTTTCGCTGGGCTTCACTCTCTTCATGGTCACTGAAGGATTCTTTATTTTCCCCATAATCCAGATGGGTGGAAGAAGAAGGATCTATTCTGATTCCGGAACTCACAACAGGCCTCCCTGCCTTTGTTATGCAATGTTAGCTGTGAAAATGCCTCTATTCCGGGGTTCCTGCAGCCATCAGGCGCTGTGTTCCAGCGCCTGATCTCATAAAAGGTCAAACCAGAAAGCTGCGCAATACACCTTTGCTGTCCAGTACCGTCTCAAGCACCGACTGAACCATGGGTTTATGGGAAATTCCGGTCTCTTTCTCGACCAATACCGCATCCACCACTTTTCCCTCCGGTTTTCTCAGGTTATTCAGCCGGAGATTCACCAGAACCGCTTCAATGGCCGTAAGGCCAGGATTAAAAGCGGCATTTTCAGCATACTGTCCCGTAACAATATCACCATTATCCAGTAAAAGGGCAATACCTGAATAGCATCCGGAATAGGGGGCATAACTTTTGCTGGCCGCCGTGAGGGCCGCATTAACCAATTCATCCGAGTGCTCAGGAGCATTAAACTGCTGAGGGGATGAGGCAAGAAGTCGCTCGGGCTGATCAAGATCCACAGGGCCAAACGAGTCTGGCAACAGATCCGAAATACGGTAGTGGTTCTTGACCTCACTGCCCAGACGGCTGATCACAATATCCAGGCTCTCCACGTCCTGAATTTCATTGATAAACTGTCGACAATGGCCGCAGGGCGCTTCATTGACCATCAACCGGCGCAACCGGGTTTCTCCCTGGTGCCAGGCATTGCAGATGGCCGCCTGCTCCGCATGGATGGACATTTTAAGAGGCTGGCCGACCATTTCCAGGTTCGCACCAAAATACCAGGGTCCCTGTCCACCCTCACGATAACCTTCTGCAATCGCCCCCACCGAAAAACCTGAGACAGGACAGGTACTCATGGCCGCTGCCAGAGGAAGCAACGTTTTCAGCAACTCATCTGAAGAAACACCTAATAACGTCTCAAGTTCGGCAATCTGCTGAGGATCAAGGCGCCCCCGTTGCTTTACCATCTGTTGCAGAATCAAGGAAGCATCAAAAGAAAACAGTGCCAGCTGTTCCTGAAAGGCATTAAGATTCATGACATGACTCCAACGACTGGTTTTCTATTATTACTGAATTCCCATCAGCAAACATTGTCTCAGGTTAAATGGATTAGCAGAGTGGCTGATGAATTCAACCTGGAATTAGGGAACTGACTACAGCCAGTGTTAAAGTAGATGACTTCAACCCTCTGTCTCGGAGCTGATCTGTCTATGTCAGCATTAAGTCCTGAACAGGCCAGTGCATTGAATGAAGCACTGCAAACGCTAAAAGCAAATCTATTGGAAACCATTGAACAAAGTGAAAGCTCTGCCCAGACGGTCACCCTGGATCAGCAGGCCTTTGGCAGGGTTTCCCGGGTTGACGCGTTGCAACAACAAAGTATGGCCAAAGCCAGCCAGAAGCACAGCCAGCAGCATCTTCGCCAGGTAATGGCTGCCCTGGCCAGGGTGGATACCGGCGACTATGGTTACTGCCTGGACTGTGACCAACCCATTGGCTTTTCCCGGCTGGAAGTTCGACCGGAAACCGCCTTTTGCCTTGACTGCCAAGCCAAAAGAGAGAGCCACTGAAACCTCGTTAACGTCCTACAACCCGGCTAAACCGGCCGTACCAGAATTAATACACACCATGGTAAACCCCATTGTTATTTTTGACTCCGGCGTCGGTGGCCTGAGCATTTATCAGGAAGTAAAGCGGACACTGCCATCGCTGAACGTCGTCTACTGCTCAGACACCGAAGCCTTTCCCTACGGCCCGAAACCGGAAAACGACGTCATCGAACGAACCAGCTACTGTCTGGGCAAACTGGCAGACCGGTTCTCCCCCTCCCTCGCGGTCATTGCCTGCAATACTGCCAGTACCATCTCTCTCCCCCGGGTCCGCCGGGAGCTTGAGTTTCCAGTAGTGGGCGTTGTTCCCGCTATTAAAACCGCCAGCAAGGTGTCGCGGGACCGCTGCATTGGCCTGCTGGCCACTCCCGGCACCATTGAGCGCAGTTACACGACCCACTTGATCAACGATTTTGCCGATGACTGCACCGTGATTAAAGTGGGCACCAGTGAGCTGGTTCAGCTGGCTGAAAAACACCTTCGCAATGAGCCGGTCCCCCTGGAACAGCTTGCAGCCATTATCGAGCCTTTTTTCACCCATAATCCAATGCCGGACGCCATTGTTCTGGGCTGTACTCACTTTCCCCTGTTAAGGGAGCTTCTTCAGGAGGTATCCCCCATACCGGTGAACTGGATTGACTCCGGCCCGGCCATCGCCAGAAGAGTGAAAAGCCTGCTGGGGTCAAGCATTGACCCTGAAGGCGACAACAACCAACCAACAGACCGCTTTCTCCATACTGGCAGTGAACAATCCATAGCAGCGCTTGTCCCTGCCTTGAAAGCGATGGGTTTTTCTCAGCCAGACTCATTGTAGGAAGGATAAAAGCCGTTACCCCCATGGAGGGATAACGGCTGATGATGAATTACTGCAGTGAACGGGCTTCGTAAAAAGCCACTTCGGAAATATTGTGATAAGACGTGGACTGCTCACGGAAGGTATTGAACGACTCATAGATACGCCCAGCCACCTCACTGCTGCTGGACACATCCCGGGTAATTTCAATGGCCGCTTTCTTCAGCTCCAGCAACACATCATCGGGAAGCCGCTTAACCTGAACACCGTGCTCTGAAACCAGAGTTTTCAGGGCTGCGTTGTTCCGGGCCGTGTATTCATCCAGCATATCCTGGTTGGAAGCACGGGCAGCCGTTTTCACGATGGCCTGCAGGTCTTCGGGAAGCTTTTTCCAGGCATCCAGGTTGATGGTGAATTCCAGCATGGCACCGGGCTCATGCCAACCGGGATAGTAGTAGTAAGAAGCGGCTTTATAAAAGCCAAAGGCCAGGTCGTTATAAGGCCCTACCCACTCAGTGGCGTCAATGGCACCGGTCTGCAGAGCGGTAAACAGCTCTCCTCCCGGAATATTCACAGGAACACCGCCCAACCTTCTTAACACTTCACCTCCCATACCGGGAATGCGCATCTTCAGTCCCTTCAGGTCTTCCAGGGACTTGATCTCCTTGTTGAACCAGCCTGCCATCTGAACACCGGTACTGCCACCAGCGAAAGGCTTCAGATTATAAGGCTTGTACACCTCATCCCACAGTTCCTGGCCACCACCATGATGCAACCAGCCATTGATTTCCTGAGCATTCAAGCCAAAGGGAACCGCGGTAAAAAACTGGGCAGCCGGATCTTTGCCCTTCCAGTAATAAGCGGCGCTGTGCCCCATCTCAGCGGTGCCGCTGGAAACGGCGTCAAACACCTCAAGCGGAGGAACCAGCTCGCCGCCTCCATAGACTTTAATGGTCAAACGACCATTGCTCATTTGATTAACCGACTCGGCAAACCGTTCAGGAGTGGTACCAAGACCGGGAAAATTCTTGGGCCAGGAGGTAACCAGCTTCCATTCAATGGCCTCCTCAACGCTTTGTTGTGCAACAGAAGTCTGTGACTCAGCACCGGACGTCTGCGGCTGTTCACTGTTATTACAACCAAGGAGTGAAAGTGTGGCTGCTGCTATCCCCAGGGGTCTCCAAAGAGAGCCAAGCCGTTTAAGAGGTATCATTGATCTGTCCTTTATTATTTTATGAGTGTTGTTTTGATTTATTAATATTTTGAGTTTTACGGGACATGACAACCGCATGGTAGGGGTATCCCGGGTTTCGCACAAGCCTTGCAGAGGGGAGGCCTCTGATCAGCTTAAACACTGATCAGAGGTCGATGGAAAAAAGATTAAACTGCGGCCAGATTGGCGTAGGCCATCATCAACCACTTGGCACCTTCCGAATCAAAATTCACCTGAATCCGAGCCTGGTTACCTTCCCCTTCATAGTTGACCACTGTCCCCTCACCAAAAACATCATGGTGAACCCTCTGGCCCAGAGACAACCCATGGTCTGGAGAAGCGGGGGCCATTCGCGTAGCCACCGGCCGGGAGATGGTTCCCCCCAGCCGCACCTCCTGCAGCAAACCTCCGGGAATTTCCCGGATAAAGCGGGAAGGGCGGTTCATGGTTTCAGTGCCGTACAGTCTCCGGCTCTCGGCATAGGTCAGGTAAAGCGACTCCATGGCCCGGGTAATACCCACGTAACAAAGGCGGCGCTCTTCCTCAAGATTGCCTTCATCCAGGGACATCTTGTGGGGAAAAAGCCCTTCCTCCATACCCGCCAGAAAGACCCGTTTGAACTCCAGGCCCTTTGCGGAGTGCAGTGTCATCATCTGAACACTGTCCTGAAACGGGTCGGCCTGGTTTTCTCCGGCTTCCAGTGCGGCATGAGCCAGAAAGGCATCCAGAGGCGTCATGGTTTCCGTGTCTTCATCCAGGTCCAAATCGTCCATATCAAACTGACCACAGGCATTGACCAGTTCTTCCAGGTTTTCCACCCGGGCCTGCCCCTTTTCCCCTTTTTCCTTGCCGTGGTGTTCAATCAAACCACTCATGGAGATGACATGGTCGGCCAGCTCTCCCAGATCCAGGTCTTCACCGGCCGCGCTGAGGGATTCAATCAACTCCACAAAAGTCGCCATGGACTTCCCAGCCTTCCCGCCGACGGAGGATGACTTGACCAGATTGCAAAGTGCCTGCCAGAGCGAAACGTCCTGGGTACGGGCCGCTTCCCTGAGCTTTTCAACGGTTTTCTCACCAATCCCCCGGGTCGGGATATTGATGACCCGCTCAAGGGAAGTGTCATCATGGGGAGAGCTGACCAGCCTGAGATAGGCCAAAGCGTTTTTAATTTCAGCTCGCTCAAAGAACCGCTGGCCACCGTATATCCGGTAGGGAATGGCAGAACGAAGCATGGCTTCCTCCAACACCCGCGACTGGGCGTTGGAACGATACAGCACCGCAATGTCATTACGGGCCATGCCTTTGTCCACCGCATCTTTGATTCGGTCGGTGATAAACCGGGCCTCATCCATCTCATTGAACCCGGCATAGAGCTGAATCGGCTCACCGTCAGCCCCATCGGTATGAAGCTCTTTTCCCAGCCGGTCGGGGTTATTGGCAATCACCGCATTGGCCGCTTTCAGGATCGTGCCGGTAGAGCGGTAGTTCTGCTCCAACTTGATGGTCTGGGCGTTGGGGAAGTCTGTAGAAAACTGACGTATATTTTCAATCCGGGCACCCCGCCAGCCATAGATGGACTGGTCATCGTCCCCCACCACCATCAATTTATCCTGGTCACCGGTCAACAATCTGAGCCAGGCATATTGAACGGCGTTGGTGTCCTGGAACTCATCCACCAGCACATAGCGGAAGCGCTCACGGTAATGCTGTAACACATCCGGGCGTTTCAGCATCAGCTCATGTGCCCGAAGAAGAAGTTCACCAAAGTCCACCACCCCGGCCTGCTCACAGTAATCGTGATACCGGCGGTAAACATCCACCATGGTGCGCTCAAAGGGATCATAGCCCGGGTCAATGTAGTCCGGGCGCAGCCCTTCGTCTTTTTTACTGTTAATAAACCATTGAGCCTGACGGGGCGGCCACTTCTGCTCATCCAGCTCCATGGTCTTCATGATCCGTTTTACCACCCGGAGCTGGTCATCACTGTCCAGAATCTGGAAGTTTTCCGGCAGCCCGGCTTCCTTCCAGTGAGCCCTGAGCAGACGATGGGACAATCCGTGAAAGGTTCCCACCCACATACCCCGGGGCGCCACCCCCAGCAACTCTTCGATACGTGAGCGCATCTCTGCCGCCGCCTTGTTGGTAAAGGTGACCGCCATAATAGAGTAGGGCGACATGGCCTCGGCCTGAACCAGCCAGGCAATGCGGTGAACCAGCACCCGGGTTTTACCACTACCGGCACCGGCCAGAACCAGCATTGAACTGACGGGAGCTGCCACAGCATTGCGCTGGGCATCATTCAGTGAATCAAGTATTGAAGTTACGTCCATAGGGTTCTTTCTGGATATCAGGCCGATATTGTCGTAAGTCCGGCAGGCTGCTGAAGCCGATTGTGTTTCGTATAGAGAGTGTAACGAAACCACTCTTCCAGGTCTTGTATGTTACTCTCTGATGAATCATCACGCGGTTTTAACACCCTGCACATATTCCCAGAAAAAGGGAAGTTTTCCCATTTGCGGAAAACCACGCAGAGGAAGCTTTACATACCCTGAAAAGTACCCCCTGAGAACAGCAAACCACTGGAATTCCTGTAGTAGCAAGTATGGTCGACCAACGTTTACAGCATGATACCCCGGGGCAGATACAGAGACACCAGGCTCAGGAAGCGCTTCAGAAAGAGCAGCTTCAGCAACTCACTTCGGGCTGTCAGTCTCTTTTATCCATAGCTCTCTTTTCCCTGCTGCTGGAAGGACTTCTATTTCTGGAATACATCCTGCTGCCAGGGCTTCTGGGCTGGTCCATTGTTTTTCTGGGTACTCAGTACTATTTCATGAGAAAGCAACCCAATGGCATTCCATTGAGTTCATCAGATCCCACCCACACACCCTCGGTTCAAAATGCGCTTCTGTTTATTGCCAGCCTCGGCTTTCTGACAGCTATGGCTCCTCTTATTGTGCTGCACATTGTGACCGTCCAGCAGCTGTACATTATTCCCATGGTTCTGCTGGTATTATCCGCCTGCAGCATTGCCTTTCTGGGCGTTTATTTCCCCGCCGTTGCCACCTTCACACTCAGTGCGATTGTGCCTTTCTGTGTCGCTTTTCTCCAAACCAACCCCTCATTATCCACGGTGTGGCCCGCCAGCTGGCTTCTGACTGCAGGCGTTATCCTGTGGGCTGGCTGGCAACACAGCAGGAAAATCAACAAAGGGCTGAAAACCCGTATGGAAGCCCAGATAAAACTGAATGCCCTTATGGGTTCCGAAAAAGCAGCGGGCTTTTCAGCAGACGAGCTGACAGCAGCGATTAAGCAGGGAGAGCTTGTCGTGTACTATCAGCCAAGGGTCAGTGGAAAAAACAATCAAGTGGTCGCCATTGAAGCCCTTGTGCGCTGGCAGCACCCCACAAAAGGCCTGCTTAATCCTGGGGAATTTATTCCTGTTGCTGAACAGTGCCACCTGATTGACGACATTGGCAAACTCGTTCTTTCACAGGCCTGCCAGGAAGTGGCAAAGCTTCACAGGCAGGGGGTTAAAATCCGGCTCTCGGTTAACTTTTCGGCGGCACAGCTGATACTGAGCGACTTTGCCCAGGTCGTCATCAACGCCCTGGAAAACAGCGGTTTGAAAGGACAGCACCTGGAGCTTGAACTGACAGAGAGTCTGCTGCTCAATAACATTGCCGAAAACACAGCCACTCTTAACCAGCTGAAAGCGCAGGAAATCACTATCAGCATGGACGATTTCGGCACAGGATACTCCTCTTTCCGTTATCTGAAGCATTTTCCGGTGGATGTCATCAAAATCGACCAGTCCTTTGTGTCCGGCCTGAAGGAGAAGAAAGGTGAGGACGCAGCCATCATCACCGCAATGACGTCACTGGCACAACAACTCAACTTGAAAGTGGTGGCAGAAGGGGTAGAAACGCCTGAAACCCTGACTCTGCTGAAACAATTCCAGTGCGATGAAGTACAGGGCAACCTTATCAGCCCGCCGGTCTCAGCGGATAAGCTGGTCAACACCATTGAAAGCATCAACCGGCTGGCACAATAAGCCAGGAAGCAAACTGCTTTTCAGGGCAAAGCCCTGTAGTATAACTACAAATATCCATAACAACCCCAATAAGAAAAACAATGCTTAATGACTCCTTTAATGACCCTATTGCCGAGCTGCATAAACAGTACGAATGCCTCAGGCGTTCAGAGAAAAAAGTCGCCGATTGGGTACTGAGCGAACCCGCCTCCTGCATTAACCTGAATATTGGCCAGATGGCCCGAAAAGCCTGTGTCAGTGAACCCACCGTCATGCGCTTTTGCAAGGCCATTGGCTGCCAGGGATTTCAGGACTTTAAATTAAGGCTTGCACAGGCTCTGGGCACAGGCTCTGCCACACGGTTTGCAGGCCTGAAACTGAATAAAGACGACAACACCAACGATCTCAAAAACAAGGTGTTTGACTCAACCGTGCAGGAGTTATTGCAAGTCCGGGACCGGATCAATATGAACAGCCTGCAATCCGCCATTTCAGCTTTGGCGACAGCCCGTCGCATTGAGTTTTTCGGGTTTGGAGCATCAGGGGCGGTCGCCAGGGATGCCCGCCATAAGTTTATCCGCCTTCAGGCCACGGCTGTCGCCTGTGCGGATCCTCATATCCAGTTGATCACCGCGTCCACCATGAACGAGCAGGATGTGGTGGTGGCTATTTCACAAACCGGCCGCTCCAAAGACCTGCTTCATAGTGTCCGGCTGGCCCGGGAAAATCATGCCCAGGTGGTGGGTATATGTCCGGAAAACACACCTCTTTCTTCTCTCTGCGATTTCCCACTGGCGATCGCTGCAGAAGAAAACACCGACCTGTTCACTCCTTTAACGTCCCGAATTGCCCACCTGGTAGTGATCGACGTGCTGGCGACAGGTGTCGCCATGCAGAAAGAGCCCTGTCTGAGTGATCAGTTGAAAAGCATCAAGAAAGGCCTCAGATCCCTGAGGGTTAATGATATGTGAGATATCTCTTACACAACTATACGACATCAGAGGTTGAAGTTAACCGCCGGATTTCATACTTTGGTAACCGTAATTGAGCATCATACAAAAACAAGTACAACAAGAGGATGCTGTTATGAGTAAAGGCAAGAAGATCGACCGGGATATCCTGCTTGACGAACACCTCCTTCGTCCGGAATTGGAAGAAAAGGGCTCAAAGCGCTCTCTGCAAATCCGACGGGCCCTGGAAGACCGGGAGGAGAACAAACGCCTCAGCGCCATTTTTGGTGAAGACTACTGGGAGGACATATAATCCTCTTGTTCCTTCTACGCTACTCACCGGAGCCTTTATAACTATCATCCTTTCTATAAAGGCTCCTGACATCGTCTTAATGGATTACCTACTCTCCCACCTCTGAACCTTTTATGGTTTTGTCAGAACCATTGACTTGCCGTCCACTTTTTCCTGCCTTATTGGATTGTCCTGGAGCTAGTTAGCCAACATCACCATCAAAAATGGGCACCTGAGAAAGCCATCAAACCTGCTGGCAATAATTATGTTATATTATAACGTTTCACTCACCACGCAGTATGCCCAATGCCGTTACTCAAGTTATCCACAGTCCTCAAGAAGGCTTCAGTTCTGACCCTGTTGATGACCAGTCCGCTGGTATTTGCCGATCCGCCCAGGGTTCTGGCTTCCATTAAGCCGCTACAACTGATTGCCCAGGCCATCACAGCCGATGTCACTGAGGTAGATGTTCTTCTGCCACCAGGAGCCTCGCCCCACAGCCATAGTCTGAAACCTTCCGATGCCCGCAAACTCCACTCTGCAGATGTGATCTTCTGGGTGGGTCCATCCATGGAGGCCTTTCTCCCGAAGATTCTGGACAGCACCAAAAACGCCAGAGCAGTGGCAATGATGGATATTCCCGGGATCCGGCTTAGAAAAAATGGGGCCATCACCTCTGAAGAGCATGCCCATGATGAGCACTCTCATGATGAGAAACACCATGATGAAGACGAACATCACCATGACCATGGAGAGTATGACTCCCATATCTGGCTAAGCACTTTCAATGGCAGAGCAATGGCCACAGCCATGACAAAAGTACTGGCCTCCAGGGACAAGGCCAATGCCAGCCAGTATGAAAAAAATCTCAAGGCTTTTTTACAGACAATGGATAAGGCTGATGCCCGGAATACCGGCAAGCTGACCCATACCCACCAACGGCCTATTTTTGTGTTTCATGACGCCTATGGCTATCTGCAGGAACAATATCAGCTGAACATTGCTGGACATTTTACCCTTAATCCAGAACAGCAGCCTGGAGCCCGACACCTGAGCCAGCTCAGGGAGCGACTGAAAAAAGCAGGGAATACCTGTATTTTCCGTGAGCCACAATTTCAGCCCGCTTATATTGACCGGTTAACAAAAGGGCTGCCCGTAAAAATCAGTGTGCTTGATCCGCTGGGAGAAAACATAGAAGCCAGGCCTGATGGATTTGCCCGCTTTATTAACACGCTTGTGGATAACATCAGTGAGTGTGTATCCGAAACGCCCTGACTGATGTCCACCTTGAGAATGGAAATGGCGATTTAACGGAAAAAGTTCATTGCCAGCAAACTTCCCGACAGGGCACTGACCACTATCGCCGCTGGCAGCAACACTGCCAGCGTCGTTATCCACATTCTCAGCCGGGCACTTTCCTGGCGCTGGTTCCAACGTTCTGCTACATAGCGTTTATCTTCATCAAGCTCTGTGGATAACCCACATCCTGTGCAGCTGACCTGCCACATCTCCGATTTACCAATCATCAGGTCAGCATAGATAGCTTCTCCCCGACAGCAGGGACACGGCTCCAGTTTCATGGCTTCTCCTTAAGCACATCAGGGCACAATTCCCTGCCTGTTCATAGGTTATTCACAGACTTTAACAGCTTATCCACAAGCTGAAATCAATCCAGGATAATGGTTTTGCCTTCATCCACAATAACACGGTCTTCAATGTGATACCTCAGCCCCCGTGCCAGGACACTTTTCTCCACATCTTTACCCAGCCTGACCATATCTTCCGGAAGATGGTGATGACCAACCCTGATCACATCCTGTTCAATAATTGGCCCGGCATCCAGAACTTCTGTGACATAGTGACAAGTTGCACCCACCAGCTTCACTCCCCGTTCATAGGCCTGATGGTAAGGCCTGGCCCCTACAAAGGAGGGTAAGAAGCTGTGGTGTATGTTGATTACCCGGTCAGCGTATGCCTCACACAGCCCCGGTGGCAGTATTTGCATGTAACGGGCCAGCACGACGGTATCCACATCGTATTGCCCCAACAGCTCTGTCATCTGCTCAAACGCCGGAGCCTTGTTATCTTTATCCACAGGCACACAGTGATAGGGAATACCGTGCCATTCCACATAACCCCTGAGGTCTTCATGATTGGAAATAACGCAGGGAATGTCCATTTTAAGATCACCACTGCGCCAGCGATACAGAAGGTCCGACAAGCAGTGAGCCTGCTTGCTGGCCAGCAGCGCAACCCGCCTTGCTTTGCCCGAATCGGTGACCCGCCAGTCCAGGCTGTGTTTCTCCGCCACCGGCGTAAAGCGCTCCCGGAACTCTTCCAGGGAGAAGGGGAGGCTTTCAGCCCTGATTTCATTGCGCATATAAAAACGACCAGTCACCGGGTCAGAGTGGTGGTTGGACTCAACAATCCAGCCGCCATTGCGGGCAATAAAATCACTGACAGCGGCAACAATACCACTGGCATCGGGACAAGAGATCAGCAGGCGATAAGTTCTGGTCATGGTTCTTCAAAAACGTCGATAGACTTTTCATTATAAGCGGATTTTTCCAGCGGGTCTTAACCCCATTCAGTTAGACTGAATGAAAACCTGCTGCAGGAGTCAGTTCAGCCATGTCCATTGCAACAAACCCGGACCTGAAAGTGATGGGAGACCCCATCCTGTTTCAAAGCCAGCCACAGGTTTCAATGGAGGATATTGCCACCGATGAATTTCAGGAAACCCTTGAAACTCTGAAAAGAAAACAGTTTGAAGCCAATGGCATTGGCATTGCTGCCCCCCAGGTGGGCTGGGCAGCCAGAGTATTATGCCTTGGGATATCCGATGACAACCGGGAACGTTATCCCCTGGTATCCGACATTCCTTTTCAGTTCTGGATCAACCCGCAAATCACCCACTTCAGTAAAGACACCTGCTGGGCCTGGGAAGGCTGCCTTTCCGTACCGGGAATCCGAGGCTGGGTGAATCGTCCTTCCGCCGTTAACGTCTGTGGTTACAACCAGAAAGGAGAGCGGATTGAGGTGGAACTGGATGGCTTTTCCGCCCGGGTCATGCAGCATGAGATAGACCACCTGGACGGCGTTCTGTTCCCCATGCGAATGGAAGAGACAAAACTGATCATTCCCAATGCCTCCATGGAAAACCAGGCTCTATGGCCTGAGGGATGGCCAACACCCCAGGCCCGTATCACCCGTCCCGGAGAGATCTCTGTGGATAAATAGTACGATCTTCCCCCTCTCCCTCAGGGAGAAGGTCGGGGTGAGAGCATATGGGTGAAGGCGGAATCAGAGAATCCCATCTCCTCCTTCAAGGAGCTGGGTGGTATCAGACTGGCTGCGCAGACTTTCCCGGTAGCGCCGACGGTTCAACAACTTTACCTGAACCGGATCCGGCAGCTCGGTGAATTGGATCACCTGCTTGTCTATCAGCAGGTCAATCACATCTTCCAGAACCCGGATAAAGTCAGCATCCGCTGCCTGCATGACCTTGCCGCCCATGTCCGGATTTTTCTTGAGAAAGGCCTGCAGTGCTTCGTCGTCCATGTCAACCGCTTGCCATTCATCGGTCAATGCCTGTTCAGACACCGCAACAATGTTGTCTTGCTCATCCTTGAGTGCATAAAGCATAGTGTTCTCTCTTTGCGCCGGGCCTTATTAGATTATAAGCAAAGCCTCAGCGCAGACGGTTGATGGGAAGAGAGGTCAAAAGGTCTGCCAGCAAGTTACGGCTTACCTCATAGGCATCCTGACCTGGCAGGCCCTCACCCCGTCCGCTGGTATTCCACAACGACTGGCCGGACCTTATATCAATCACCTCCAGTTTGAGGGCCATCAGGAACCGACCATCCTCTTCGAAGCGCCAGTCCAGGATTTCTCCCATAAGGGTAAAACTGACGCCTTCCTGATAAGCCCACTGCCGGGCATTCTGCCGACGATGGGCATCGGCCAGTGTGCTGGAAGCGGTAGTGACCTCGGATTCAGGGTATAGCCTGGGAGTCGTTACCCCCACGGATGGCAACTGAACCATCAACATCCGCTCAAGCTGCACCGGTACCTCATCCTTGATACCCACATGACTGACAAAGGGCAGAACAGCCCAGTCAGCCGTGCCCGGCAACCCCTCTTTATAGAGTCCCGAAAGGCCGCTGCCCGGGAACAGATTAGAAAAACCTCCGCCCTGACAGCCCGACAGAAGCAAAGCAAACAGCACCTGAAGGATAATAAGAGCCCGAAAGAAAACCGGCCGGGCTGCGCGATAACTGGACTCTCGATTCACAACCATTGAATGATTCAACCTATTGTTTCAATTCATGATGGTGCAGTTTCAACCATTGCAGGGCAACGACTGCGGGAGCATTGGCAATACGGCCATCTTCCACCATATCACAGGCATCTTCAAAAGGAAGAGCGTGCACCCGGATGTCTTCCCCTTCCTCTGGCAGACCATAAATCCCCCCAGCCTGCTCTGCATCGACAATGCCACAGAAAAGTTTGAACTTTTCATTCGAGGCTCCGGGGCTCATATAAAAATCCATAGCCGGAATCAGCCTTTCCACAGAGCACCCCGTCTCTTCAGCCACTTCCCTGAGGGCCACATCCTCAAGTGACTCCCCTGGCTCACTGATCCCCGCTACCACTTCCAGCATCCATGGGTCCTCATCACTGAGCAACGGGCCTATCCGAAACTGCTCAATCAGCACCACTTTATGGGTATCAGGATCATACAGAAGCACACCAACGGAAGGTGGTCTGACAACGGCTTCCCGGGTCACCGGTACACTCATCCCCCCCTTGAAAAGGGCATGACTCAACGTATACCGACAGAGTTTCAGAAAACCGGAAGAAAGGGGTTCTTTTTTATTGATCTGAACATCGTCGAGACCAAAACCTGAAAGCTTCATAAATAGAGACCATGATCAACAATGTAAGCCTGTACAGAAGGCAGAAGATAATCCTGCAGCGAGCTGAGCTGCCGTTTTTCCGGCAGGCCATTATCAAGGCTATCGGCAACACAGGGGCCATCAGCAGCCTGGTGGGATTCGAGAATGCTTCGAACCTGGCTGCTGCGGATACCCAGACGCTCCCGGGCGGTAAAAATAGACCATCGGGCTTCAATCTCATGGGCTTTGTAAAAGCGGTTCCAGGTTTCAGGACGGGCGTTATCGGGCCCCCGGATAAAGGAAAACTGTATCCCCTGATGTGCTTTTTGATAATGACTTTCCAGCGCCTCAAGAAGGTCGTAGGTATACACCGGGTGTTTCGGGTTGGAGGCCAGCAACTGCTGCTCAAGGTCACAGACATCCAGAGGGCAGGCGACATCCGCCTCTTTGACAAACCGTCTGAGCATCTCCAGACGAACCTCAAAAGGTTGGGACTGCTTGCCAAAGGCATGACTGGCACTGGGGACCAGTAGAATTCGATCATGGTGCTCTGCAGCTTGCTGCAGCACATCCAGGTGGCCCAATGTTGGTGGGTCAAAGGCGGACCCAAACACCCCAATTTTCAACTCGCTCATCGGGCATTATCCAGAAAAATGGTCATAGGATTGACTGATACGAAGAGTATTGGACTCTTTGAAAAACGAGCGGCCAATTATACCCATTTTTTCACCCACCAACCGAAGCACAATTCATAATGCCAACATCACACCGACATTATGGGCAGTTCCATTACTTATCTGCCGAGGTTTATCTACGGATAGTAAATAACCGGCCGTAAGGTCAACATTAGCCTCAGTGAATGACTCCCTCCGATTCACTGTTTTTTTATAAGGCCCGATACCTCCCTCCTTACTTCCCCCTTGGTATCGGGTCTTTTTTATTTCTCTTGTTACCACTTTCCTGTTTTAGAGCCCAAAGCATTCAACGTCAGATTACCATCGGGAGCCTGGCCAGCCTGGGGAGTTGCCGTCAGCGTATAACCATCCGCACAACCGCCGGCATCACAGGCGGCACTGATAGAGTACCAGCCCTCCTCGGTAATAAATGGGTTTGCGTTTAATCCCAGCGCCCTCAGGTTTGCAGTATAGGTGTGGTTATCCAGAAAGAACTGCTCCTGTCGGCCAGCAATATTCAGCAGAGCTGCCTGGCCTTCAGAGCGTCGACCGCTCTGGACGAATTGCTGATAGCTGGGCAGGGCGATGGTCGCCAGAATCCCCACAATCACAACGGCAATCAGCAATTCAATCAGGGTAAAGCCAGGGGAAAGGTGCTGGCTTAATTTCCTATGCTCCATGTTCGTCTTTTCAAAAAACATCATTGTTCTACCCAGCCATTACGATGAATACCCAGCTCACTTTCAACGCCGCTGTAACCGGTATTGAGGTCGACAAGGTTTGATCCTTCTCCAAGTGAAACCACTGTTGCATCTCCAGGGGTTCCAACCACGGACAACAGCGAGAAACGGTCAGCCGCTTCATCTCCCCGGATGGCTGCCGCCGTATGCAGATCCACCGCATAAAAGCGGCCACTGCCCACGCCGGGTGTACACATATTGACCCCAGGTGCCTGGGAGGGGGAGTAAGTGCTGAACAGCAACTGGCCTGAATAAACACTTCCGACGGTGGTTGTTTTTTCACCCGCGGCATTGAGGTTAATGAACCAGCCCAGCTTATTATCCAGCAATGACAATGCTTCACTTCTCTCAGTGGCATCACCTTCCTGAATCGTATTGGTAGTGGCGTTATAAAGTCGGTTGTGCTTGATCACAGCAGGAGGGCTTACGCACTCATTGCAGGAGCCAAAGCGGCTGTAAAACAGGTTCTTATCCCTGAGCACGTAATAACGGTCACGGGCGGTTTCACTCAGAGGATTGGCCCGGTTGCCACTGCCCAGAACCACCGCATCGTAAGGAACACCACGGTAAATCGTTCTGACCAGCTCAGGCTGATACATAAACCGCCGGTCACCCGTGGAGTCCGGTGCAGGTCGCTCAGAAGAGCCATCAGCCCCCAGAACCGCCAGTTTAAACAGAGACCAGACCGCGCTCTCTTTATTGGGATCCTTGTCATCCAGATACACCTTGCCAATATCGATCCGGAACACATTACCACCGGTATCGGCAAAATAGACCCGGTCGGTCAGGCCATCGCCATTGCTGTCCATAGGCGCAGGAGGAGCTACCACGCTCCATTTAAGGGCGCTGTCTTCAAACTTTAAAGCATTGGATTGAGCCACATCATCCGGTGCCGTAAAGGCTTTAATCAGAGCCCCCGTTGAAGCATCCACAACAAACAGACCACGACCTTTCCGGGACAACTTTCTTCCAGTGTATTCACCATTATCACCGGTCAACGTCGTACCCAGACGATCATCGTCATTGTCAGCGTCATAGCCCGCCCCGAACATCAGGGCGTATTTATAGTAAACCGTCGTTTTTCTATTGCCCTCCGAGTCCGTTTCCAAGACCACTTGACGATGACCAGGTATCACCACCGGCACCGGAGCAGACCAGCTCTGTCCCAGCTCTTCAAACCCAGGCGTACTGTTATCAATCCGCCAGAGCAGGGTAGGAGCCGCATCCGGGTTGGACACATCCAGAGCGTAGTAGCTGTACCCACCCCGACGCATACCAAAAAACAGAATCATACGGTCGCCATCGTCTGATCTGATATTGCCATCATTGTTGTAATCAAGGCGAATTACGCTGATCTGGCCGTCCAGTCCGTAAGCATGGGGCACATCATCCCGGTTTTCGTAAAGCCTGGGCACATTAGAAGCGGTTTCTTTGGCAAAAAATGACCAATTCTCTACCACCGTATTTCCCTGATCTTTTATAAAGTGCAACATTCCATAATTGGTGCCAAACACCAGCCGAATATCAGGGTTGGTTTCGCTGTATGCGGTGTCATTCCCGTCACGGTCTCCGTAGTTCAGGGTGACGGGCCTGGAGTGAAGAATATCGCCAAGCACCCAGTCCAGAGTGTTACCGTCATCATCCAGCCCCTGAATCCAGTTGATCAGGTTGGCCGCTGTGTAATCTTCTGTCCCGTCCAGGTTAAAAAGGCCAGTATTGATATTGGCTACAGGCCCAAGGTATTCCGCTCCCAATTGATTGATAAGGTTGGTATAAAACGTTCCCCTTGTATTAAGAAGGGCTGCCCCCAGCCCACCACTGGTCACGTTGCTGCCATCATTAACGGTTCCCCAGTAAGTGCTCCGGCCATCAGCAATTCGGTTACTGCCATCATCCAGCGCGGCGTCACAACCACGATCGACTACGGTTCCCGGGGTGTGGACGTCGTTACTTGTACAGCCCGCTGTGTTGCTGTTTTTATAGACCTTGAGTTTTTTCAGGTTGCCCGTCCACCGGGATGACTCACTGGGCAAAAACATGGCGTAATAAGCGTTGTCCAGAGACTCTGTCCGGTTAAAACTGTTCACTGCCACCGCTGGAGACACAAACGTACTGGTCTGTTGCAGGATCTCTCCCAGAGCTCCCTGGAAGGCCGACGCAATATCATTAACCACGACGCAGCCGGTGGTTGAGTCTGTGTTGGAGCCAACGGTGGTATAACAAACACCGTTTCCCTTGTCCGCTGTATCTTTCAGAAGCACCTGGTCCGTGGCAAATCCGATAGTGTATGTGAAGGCTTTCTGGTTACCGGTGACCGGGTTGTCATCCAAACCACCTGACCCGGGATTGGCAAGATATTCCGCCAGTTTTGGCAGGCAGTTTTCATCCATATTGCCATTGTTTTTTTTATATCGATCGCATCGGGTAATACGATCTTCACCATTAATCTTGAGCCGTTTATCTTTTAAAATAACGCTGTTTACAGTGTCTTCCGTACTCGGCTCACCATCCGTCACATAAATGATGTAAAGATTCTGGCAGGGCTTTACCACCGGAATATCACCGTACTGATCGGTGGTTTTGTATTGCTTTCCAACAACACTCTCCAGGGTTTTATCACGGCTGTTGGTCAGGTTAGCCTTATAAACATTCCTGCCGGTAAAAAAGTTCAACACCTCATAATAAGCGCCGCATAAAGGGGTGCCCCCATCCGGGGTAAGATTATTTAAATCATTTAATATGTCAGAACCATCGGGGGAAATTCTGTGTCGAATGTACCCCCCACTACCCGCATATTTGCCACCAATAAAGGCTGACAGACCAAAGTCCACATTGGGGTTGTCATTTATCAAGTCACGGATAGCCTGCCTTGCAAGACTGATTTTGGTGTATACAGGCTTTTCATACCAATTAAGATAGTTACCACGACACCCATAAACACCGTGTTGATAAAACCACTTACACTCACTTTTTAAATAAGCATCATCAGAAGGCATACGATAGTAGGCTTCTGGGTCCGGGTAATAATCCGTTGGGTATACTCTGGATGGGTCATAAGCTACTTTTGGAGCGTCGTACCTCATACTTCCTGAAGTATCCAGCAAAATCATCACCTGGGGGCGCTGGCTGTTGCCAATATTGCCACCCGTAAACAGTTCCGTATCATCGGCTACTGCAGAGTGCCATACACTGGCCAGCGCAATTGCCATTCCCCCGGCTGAGATCAACCTCATCAGTGATTTAAACAACATTGTACGACCGTATTTTTTGTTGAATTTTCGGGTGGCCCTCACCTCTTACCCCTCACCCCGACCCTCTCCCAAAGGGAGAGGGGGTTAAAGGTACAGGTGTTACCACTTCTCCTCCGGGGTTGCCCCCCTTTACTCCCTCTCCCTTTGGGAGAGGGCTGGGGTGAGGGGTAAGAGGTAAAGGCTAAGGCACAGTCCCCACCACCACATTTCGATCACTGCTGGCAGCACCTGCCCCCTGATCCCCCAACATGACCTTGTATGTGTTCATTGCCAGAGCGGTGGCAATACCAGCACGCTCACTGGCGGCATCAATCCGATAATATTCAACATGATATTTCCCGACTCCACTGGCGGCCTCGGAGCGGGGCACATTTGGACTTGAAGAGCGATACCGGATGCTGGGGCTGGGCGGCAAAGCCGCAGTGCCGCAGGTGTGAATCAACTGATCGTCTGCCTCCAGACCAGCTTCAGGGGGAAACGGGTTATAGGGATCACGAAGACCTGAACACCGACCTGGTTCAAACTCATCCATTCCCAGAGCCACTACCTGATTCAGAGTGGACTGGGCTCCATTAAACGTAATGGCTTTAATCTCGGCATTGGCAATCATCCGTGGAGACCGGCTGCCCTGGTTGACCACAGTCACCGCAATGGTGGTCAGCATCATCAGGAACAACAGCGACGTTAGCAGGATCATGCCGGTCTGATGTTGGCCTGAGGCTGTTTTTTTTATGATTCTGAATTGGGATACCATCAGTTCAGCCCATGGTTGTATAAATTGACGGTGGTACTGGCCAGCATTCGGTGGCGCTGATCTCCGTCATCCGGATCCACCGTGATGTCTCCCATCCGATAGGTGCGTGTGTCTGTGTAGGCGGGATCATTGTCTGTGGTGGATAACAGATGGAGTTTCACACTTTTCACCCGATTCCATTGGACCTCAGACCAACCGCTGGTATCGGGAACCCCCAGATAACGGTTCACCTGACCATCGCCATTGTCGTCCATTCCCAGCACGACCCGCATAGCCTCAATGTTATTGGCTACGGCCACCTCCACCAGGGCATCATTAACCAGCCGGGTCAGCATCAACTGGTTGTCCCGCAAATAAAAAAGACTGAACTGGTATTGCCGGATTTCGGTGTCATCGGTCATGGCCGGCGCATTGGCCCCACGGAAAAAGCGGCCCTCCTGGGTACTCGCTGCGAGGTAATTGGTATCCGCCACCGGGTTTTCCACCAGGGCTCCCAGGGTTCCCCTGAACAACAGCCAGTCCGATGGCATCCCGTCGGCCACCGTATAATTCCCAGCCTGCCCGGAAGCACACCCGAGAATGTCATTGCCGGATTGCCCGGCCATCAACGCCGGAGAAGGCCTCATGGCTGCCGCCAGCCCAGAACAATCATCGGTCACGGTCAAACCGTTACGGTCAATACTGCCTGAGGACAAACCGTTGCTGTAACCGGCCGAACGCAAATCCCTGGCGATAATGGTCAGGGCGGTTCTGGCGTTATCATTAAGATTGACCATCCGGCTGCTGTCCTGCTGAAGCGCGAAGGTATTGAGATAAAGAATGGCAACACCGGAAAGCAGAAACAGTGACAGCGTCACTGCCACCATCAGCTCAATCAAAGTGAATCCCGCCTGGTGGCTACAGTCATCCATTACTTTATTGAGCGCTTTATGATTCATGGGAACTCCTGCTACCCCACCGTCGTTGCAAAGGTCATGACACGGCGCAGATCGTTGTCAGCCGCCGAACGAAAACGGGCATTACCGTCACCGCAGCCTTCATTTGCTTTATTGTCCGGTCTTGGAAAGCGACCTCTCCAGGCAATGGTCAGGGTAATATCACTGCCGTTCACATCAATGCAGGCCAGAGGCGAATTCAGCCCTCCGGCATTATTATTAGCCCCTGTTCTGACCTCAGCTCCGTATAAAGCCAAACTCCACTGCCAGAGATCAAAGGCGGCAGTCTGGGCGGGCGTGCAGCTTGAGTTGGCCTGATTACAAAGGGTGTTTGGCTGGACCGTTGCTGCGGTTATATCCTGTTCATAACTGGCCAGCCCCAATCGGTTGGCATTGACTCTGGCCAGCAAATCTTCCGACAATTGAAGGGCTATGGAACGCTGCTGCACTTCCACAATGTTTTTCTGGGACTCCACCACCAATCCGGCAATGCCCAGTAATCCCACCGAGACAATGATCAGAGCCACCAGCACTTCAATCATGGTAAAGCCCGTCCCATGACATCTTCTCATGCTTCATTATCCCCCTGGTTTGCCGGTTCCTGTGCTTCCTCGCTGCTCTCTTCATCCTCACTGCCGTCACTGGTTGCAAACAACAATGAGCTCGCCCCACCATTAGACGTGGTAATGGTTGCAGTCATGGAAGTATCACTATGGCTGACCGATACCGCACCTCCGGCAAAAAGCCCCCTGGCATCAAAACGCAACTGCGTAGCTGAAGTAATGCTAACTCCGGTAAAAGACTCCAGCTGCAAAAGGGTATCGCCATTGGCTGTAACACTGGCTCCGCCCGCCCAGCTATTGATCGGAGTAATGATGACATCTGTCCCCCGGGTGATGGCCTCGGAACGTGCAAAAGCCATCACACTCATAATGTCATCCGCCTGGGAACGCACACGGTTATTGGCGATGGACTGAGTCAGAGAAGGGAAGGCAATAGCCGCCAGAATACCGAGTACAACCACGGTGATCATCAGCTCTATCAAGGTAAAACCGGACGGTTCTTTGGAAAAGCCAATGGTTTTCCAGTCCTTTTTTTCGATTACTCTTCTGCTCGCTCTTCTTCTAACTTTTTTTGTCACTGCGGGCATAACAGACATTGACTTCCCCCTGGCGGATCCCTCCTGACGAACCCTGCTGAATAGCTATCCAAACCATGAGAACTGTCGTTTAATGATGATTCTTTATGACTTAACATGGTTTAACCGTTCGAATCTTATCCACTCCTCACAGAAAGTTTACACTCCAGCCGACAACCGGTTTGTTTTCTGGAACGAAAGGCTTCTGTCGTTCATAAAATCTTGAACGAGGTCACACTTCATACAGCTCAGGAAGGGCTCGCTCGCTTACCGTTTGATCGCTATTCTTTTTTTCTTTCGCTCAGGGCTGCTGAATAACACTACCCGGCAGCTGAATCTCAACGGCAACAGGGAGATGATCGGTGATAGGCGAGTTCACCACACCAAACCGATTCACGGTCAGAGAGGGGCTGATAAGAATGTGATCAAGGGAGCGCTTTGGTCGCCAGCTGGGGAAGGTGTTCTGGCCCCAGTGCGCCGCAAGCAGGCCAGAACCTTTGAGAGGGGAGTCATTCAATAACTGGTCCGCATGGGTGTTCATATCCCCCATCAATACAACATGGCGGTGGTTCTGGACAATCTCGCGGATATAAGAAAGCTGTATATTTCTGGCCCGTTGACTCAATGCCAGATGCATCATCACCACCGTTAAAGGTTCGTCTGTGCGACCAAAACGGGCGACAATGGCACCACGACCCGGGATCAGTCCAGGCAGTTTGTGATCTTCAAGGCTCAGGGGCTCATACCGGCTGAGCAATCCGTTGCTGTGCTGGGCCAGCTTGCCAAGGTTGCGGTTGATCTGGTGATACCAGTAGGGAAAGCGACCTTTGAGTGCCAGGTACTCGGTCTGGTTGATAAAACCACTTCTAAGGCTGCCGCCATCGGCCTCCTGCAGGGCCACCAGGTCAAACTCAGGAAGAATTCCGGCAATCCGGTCCAGGGTGTCGTTACGGTTTGAGTGGGGAAGCACGTGCTGCCAGCTTCGGGTCAGATAGTGTCGATACTGCTGGGTATTGATGCCTACTTGAATGTTAAAACTCAACAAACGGAGCGTTCGCGTATGCAAGCCGTCGGATATGCCCTGACCAGCACAGTAATTCACCTGCTCGGAACGGTATTGAGAGCCCTGGCGGTGGAGACGACGACTGATTGCACCTTTTAACGTTCGAATTGGCATAGGGGTATCACCGCCTTGGATGAAGAAAGGTCACCCCCTTTCTTCATCGTTCCTTATTTTCAACTTTTTGGCTTTTTAGCCTCAAGCGCCCTTTCCTTTTCCACTTTATCAATCAGAAAATCGGCAATAACGGGCATGTTATCCAGAGAGCGTGCCAGACCGGGCTCAACCACATAACGACCATCGATAATCAGTGCGGGAACACCATTGAGTTCATAGCCTTTAAGCCTGGAGAAAGCCTGCTGTAACTGAACATTGACACCGAAGGAATTGAACTGATCGATAAACGCTTTTTTGTCGACGCCATAACGACGATTCAGAAATTCAGCCATCTCTCCACTGTCTTTCAACAGGTTTCGCTTGTTCTGAACCTCGTTGAAAATGCCCTCATGAACCTTATCGACCAACCCCATGTTGAAAACAGTATAGTAAAGCTGCGCATGGGTCTGCCAAAGGTTGGGACCGAAGAAGCCCGGCATCTGAACAAAGCTGACATCCGCAGGCAGTGTCTTGTGCCAGCGGCTGACAATAGGCTCCAGAGAGTAGCAGTGGGGGCATCCATACCAGAAAATAGAAATCACTTCGACCTGTCCGGGAGCCACATCGGTTTTCACCGGGGTTTTCAGGGTACGGTAGTCGGTGCCATCCTTGAACTCACGGGTCACTTTTGGCCGCCTGGCTTCCGGAGCCTTTTTGGCCTGCTCTTCAGCCTTTTTCTCAGCCGCAGGCTTTTCCTGCTGAACGGCAGGCGCTTCCTGATGAGTGACAGCTGTCTTTTTCTGGGGCGCTTCTCTGGTCAGAAAGCTGATCGCCAGAAAGGCCACCAGAATCACCAGAGCCAACCCTATAAGCCCTTTCACACTTTTCGACATCGATGAATTCCTGTCATTTATCCATTCATTTTCACAGGGAAAATAACAAATGCCCCGGGTGAAAGGAAAAGTTTTTTTGTCAGGCTTTTATGAAGTTGGCAAGTTTTCTCAAGGCTTGCATGGAAGGGCGCACGGTTTCAGCCTAATCGAATGCCTTTGTATATGTCCTCAACAGGCAGAGACACTTGCAGCGATTCAAGATACAGGGATTCGGATAAACTGACCGCCTCCCTGGTATCAAATTTTCCACTTTCCCAGCGTTTCAGAGTAACTCTGTATTCCTCGGCATCAACCATCAAGTATTCACCTTTGCAGGACCTTAACGCCTCTTTATACTCAATGGCCTTGTAGGTCTGATCAATCAAACGGGTGCTTTTACTTAACACTTCGACAATTAAACAGGCGCTATCCCCGACGGTCTCAGTGGTTAGAGGATTTTTAGAGCACCGAACCCACACATCTGGGTAGCGGTAGCTCACACGTTCTGAACGGCTTATTTTCAACCGCATATCCGATGAAAATAATTCACACTCTTTTGGAATACGGCTGTGCAAGGCGCTTACCAGATTCAGAGTAATCTTGTTGTGGTTGGCTGTCCCACCCGTCATAGCCACTACATAGCCATCGTAATACTCATGGCGAATATCCGATAGCTCTTCGTATTCCAGGTACTCTTCTTCAGATTGCCATAATGCGATGTTTGTTAATTCCACGCTTGTACCTCCAGGATGAATGCCATTGAGCGCTTAGACCTGCACGGCCATCACTCCGGACTCCCCAGCTCAGGAATTACGGTCTTCTTGTTGTTAACGGCCCTCGACGTCAGCTCATCATCAGATGAAGACAAAGGGTAATGGAGAGCCCGGTTCACAAGCCCTCTCGCCCCCTGAAAAAACGGCAGTACTCAGCGCAATCCGCTGATGTAATGGGAAACAGCCTCAATTTCTTTATTACTGAGTTTCTCGGCAATGGTTCTCATGATTTTGGTGTCACCGTCATTCATGCGGTCTCCTTCACGGAAGTCCCGCAACTGCTTGGCAGTATAATCCGCCTTCTGACCGGCAATCAGAGGATAACTGGCAAGATAGTTACCTTTACCGGTGGGTGAATGGCAGCCACTGCAAGCCGGTACGCCTTTTTTCGCGTCACCACCACGGTAGAGTGACTCACCAAGAGACACGTGCTTGGGATCCGTAGCTCCCACGGGCGCTGACTGGCTTGAGTAAAAGGCGGCAATATCTTCGATATCCTGCTTCGTGAGTGAACCCACAAAAGGAGCCATCTCCGGAACAGAGCGCTTGCCTTCTTTAATTTCAGTAATCTGCTTCACAAGGTAACGCTCACCCTGGCCTGCCAGGTTCGGCCAGTTAGGCGCCGGGCTAACCCCTGTAGGTCCATGGCAGGCGGTACAGGTAGCGACCTTCCCCTTACCTGCAGCTGCATCCCCTTTGGCAAAGGCTACGCCTGTTACCCCCAACGAAATTACCAGACTGAGAATGACTTTCTTCATTAACCTGACCCAGTTACGGCGTTTGCCTCGATTGGCTGTTATTATTCGTCTGACCTGTGGGCTTTTATTATCGATCGTTGTCATTCATCCGCCGGATGAAGGCTGTTTCACAACAGCTTTTAACAACAGTTTTGCCACAGGTGACATGACTGCATGTGCCTAGAACGTCGATAGTATAAACTACTCAACCCACAACCGGTATAACCTGAGCTGCTTGAATCCGGACACCGTGTTGATGACCATAGATTCTTTCTTTATGAAAGCCAGGACTCTCTGAACCACCCATGACCGACAACAAACCCTCTCTCAACTACCGGCATACCGCATTTTACAAAAGTGCAGCACGGCTCAGCCAATGCCCACCGAACGAAGGACGGGAGGTCGCCTTTGCCGGCCGCTCCAATGCCGGAAAGTCCAGTGCGCTCAACGCCCTGACGGGCTCCAACAAGCTGGCCAGAACCAGTAAAACACCGGGCAGAACCCAGCTGATCAACTTCTTCACCGTCACAGAAGATATTTATTTGGTGGACTTGCCTGGGTATGGCTATGCCAAAGTCCCGGAAGCCATGAAAAAAGAGTGGCAGCACCATATGACGGACTACCTGGAGCGGCGGGAGCCCCTGGTCGGCCTTGTGCTTCTGATGGACATCCGCCACCCCATGAAAGAGTTTGACCAGATGATGCTCAATTGGAGTGTCAGTGCCAACATGCCTCTGCACATTCTGCTGACCAAGTCTGACAAACTGAAGCAGGGAGCCGCCAAGCAGGCTCTGAATAAACTGAAACAGGAGCTTTCCCGTTTTCCCCAGGTCAGCATTCAGCTGTTTTCCTCTTTGAAAAAAACCGGCGTTGACCAGCTGGCTTCCCGGCTGGATGAGTGGCTGCTTGCTCCCGATCCGGAAGAAGAGTGGGATGAAACAGCCCCCGAAGAAACATCTTCCTGAAGGGCTCGCCTGAACAAGTTATCCTTGGCTCTTGGCAAAAGGTTCTGGGTGTGAGTAGGCTGACTTTTACCCTCCCCCAGCCCCTCTCTCCCAGAAGGAGAGGACTTTTAAATATGTGCACCGCCCAACTCCCTCTTGGAGAGGGTTTGGGTGAGGGAAAACGGTTCAGGGCGGAAAAATCGAGAAGCCAGAATCCAGTGGGCAAAAAAAACCGGTCACCAGGGGAGAATGGAGACCGGGCAATAGACCAACACTAAAAACACAGAAAACAGGAGACAGGTCTGGGTTTGCCTGGGCCTGTATTCAGAGCGGGGAACCTTGATCACTATTCCCTGCCTAAATAAAAAAGTCGGCACAGCCTGGTAAAACTTCATAACGTACAGGTAAAAAAAAACCGATAGCCAATGGGGGAAGCTACCGGTTTACGTGCAGTGACCTAAGGGGGAGTAGTCACTGCGAATTTTTGCCAACACTAAACACACAAGGAGTATCCGCAAGTAACGCCAACACATTTTCGCTACTCACATATACTCAGACAGTGCTTTCTGTGAAAAGTTCCCGGGAATTTCAAAAAAATTTAATTTTTTCTTCCAGGCAAAAAAAAAAACCAGTATCCGGGGGAGGGATACTGGTCACATACGACCTGCCACTGGGGGAAGCAACAGGTCGTGAACTTAATTTGCCAACACTAAACACACAAGGAGTAACTGCAAGCAGCGCCAACACATTTTCGCTACTCACATATACTAAGACAGCACTTCTTGTGAAAAGTTCCCGGGATTTGAAAAAAAATTAAAATATTTTTTCTCAGTGCGCCTCGTCCCAGTTATCACCGACTCCAGCCTCCACCAGCAGCGGGACATCCAGAGAGGCCGCCTCTGCCATTTTTGCCTTTACGCCGTTGACCAGGGCATCCACCTGGCCCTCAGGAACTTCCAGCACCAGTTCATCGTGAACCTGCATGATCATCCGGGCGTCCAGGTTGTCACTGCGTAACCAGTGATCCACCAGAGACATCGCCCGCTTGATAATATCTGCAGCTGTCCCCTGCATGGGGGCATTAATGGCTGTTCTCTCCGCCGCCTGGCGACGCATACCATTACGGGCGTTGATCTCAGGAAGATACAGACGGCGACCAAACAGTGTCTCTACGTAGCCTTTTTCCCTTGCGAACGCCTTGGTCTCATCCATATAGCGAAGCACCCCGGGATAGCGTTCAAAATACAGGTCGATGTATTCCTGGGCCGACTTTCTTGAAACCCCCAGCTGTTTGGCCAGGCCAAAGGAGGACATGCCGTAGATCAACCCAAAATTAATGGCCTTGGCACTGCGACGTTGATCGCTGTTGACATCGTCCAGAGCCACGCCAAACACTTCTGCTGCCGTCGCCTTGTGAATATCCAGCCCCCTGGCAAAGGCATCCAGCAATCCCTGGTCCCGGGACAAGTGAGCCATGATTCTCAACTCAATCTGGGAATAGTCCGCAGCGACCAGCTTAAAACCTTCCGGGGCAATAAACGCCTGACGAACCCGACGCCCCTCGAGGGTGCGGATGGGAATATTCTGAAGGTTCGGATCAGAAGACGACAACCGTCCGGTGGCAGTGACCGCCTGATGATAGGAAGTATGGATACGCCCGGTTTCACCGTTGATCATCTGGGGCAACTTGTCCGTATAAGTGGACTTCAGCTTGCTCAGGCTGCGGTGCTCGAGAATCAGCCGGGGCAGGGGATAGTCCAGGGCCAGTTCCTGAAGTACCTCTTCCGCCGTGGAAGGTTGACCCTTTGGTGTTTTCTTGATCACCGGCAGTTCCAGCTTTTCAAACAATATTTCCTGGAGCTGCTTGGGAGAGGAAAGGTTAAACGGCTGGCCCGCCTGATCGTGGGCGGACTTCTCAAGCTCGTCCAGGCGAACTCCGATTTCCTGGCTCTGCTGACCAAGAAGCCCACCATCCACCAGGGCTCCGTTGCGCTCAATGCGGGAAAGAATATCCACCAGCGGCATTTCAATGTCGTGGAACACCGTTTTCAGGCGCTCATCCGCCTCCAGCTGAGGCCAGATAGCGTTGTGTAACCTCAGGGTGATATCCGCATCTTCCGCCGCATAAGGCCCGGCCTTTTCCAGCTCAATCTGGTTGAAGGTCAGCTGTTTGACCCCTTTTCCGGCAATGTCCTCATACTTGACCGTCTTATAGCCCAGGTACCGATCCGCCAGGGCATCCATATTGTGGCGGGTAGCCACCGAATTCAGGACATAGGACTCCAGCATGGTGTCATAAGCGATCCCCTTGAGATCAATCCCATAGCGGGCCAGCACACTCTGGTCGTATTTGAGGTTTTGCCCCACCTTCTGTTTTCCGGAATCCTCCAGAAGCGGCTTCAACTTTTCCAGAACCCAGTTTCTGTCCAGCTGGGCCGGAGCACCCAGGTAGTCATGGGCCACCGGCACATAGGCCGCCTTCCCTTCCTCAATGGCGAAGGATACGCCCACCAGTTCTGCGACCATATAGTCAAGGCTGGTGGTTTCCGTATCAAACGCAATCAGCTCTGCTTGCTGAAGCTGTTCCAGCCAGCCCAGAAAAGCAGGTTCATCGGTGACAATGCTGTACTCGCCCTGTGCTGCTGTTTCAGACGGTTCGCCATCCTCTGAACCCTCACCTTTCTCCAGCTCTGCAATCATTGTGCGAAATTCAAATTCCCTGAACAGCTCCAGAAGGCGGGCGCTGTCCACCGGCTCCATGGTGAGGGTATCCACGGAAACCGGCAGCTCTACATCGGTTTTGATGGTGGCCAGCTCCCTTGAAAGCAACACGATGTCCCGGTGCTCGTTGAACTTGTCGGCAAAATTCTTACTGCCCCGGAACCCCAGTGCTGGCACCTCATCCAACCGCTCTGCAATGGCATCAATGCTGCCAATCCCCTGAAGCAACGCCAGGGCTGTTTTCTTGCCGACGCCGGGCATCCCGGGAATGTTGTCGCTGGAATCCCCCATCAGGGCCAGATAATCAATAATCAGGCTGGCCGGAATTCCAAACTTTTCCTCAACGCCTTTCTCATCGGTAAAGGCGTCGTTCATGGTATCAATCAGGGAAACATGCTCGGTCACCAGCTGGGCGATGTCTTTATCGCCGGTGGAGATAATGGTGTTGATCTGTTTTTCCGTGGCCTGCCGTGCCAGGGTTCCAATCACATCATCCGCTTCAACCCCCTCCACCATCAGCAGGGGCAGCCCCAATGCCCTGACAATCTGGTGGATGGGTTCCACCTGGGAACGCAAATCATCCGGCATCGGCTTGCGGGTTGCCTTGTATTCGCTGTACATGTCGTGGCGGAAATTTTTACCCTTGGCGTCAAAAATCACCGTAACCGGGCTCTTCGGATACTGACGCATCAGGCTCTTCAGCATGTTGGTCATCACCCGGATGGCACCCGTAGGGCGGCCATCGGCGGTTCTCAGGTTGGCGCGCTCCGAGGCATGAAAGGCCCGGTAAAGGTAAGATGAACCATCTACGAGTATGAGTGGGGCACTGGCTTGTTCAGACATCGGCGACACTTTTATTGGGTACAGTACGGGGTCAGGGATAGACTATTTCCGGCGTTATCTGACATCAGTGCACCGGGCAATCTGTCATTGTAATGGATTTACCGGTATAGGCGCTATAAAGCCGCTGAGTCACAACGGTCGCGCCTGGCTGGTTGAAATAAAGACTGTACAAAGGAAGAAGTGAAGAAAAAAACGATGCCCCCGCCATTTATTTTCACCGCCTACTCCCCAGCTTCCTCATCGTATTGCTGGCGTGCTTTACGGATATCGCTGTGATGATCCCCCGCCCAGGATACTAATTTCCAAACAGAAGCGGATAAGCCTTTGCCCAACTCGGTCAATTCATATTCCACTTTTACAGGAACCTGTGGATACACAGTACGCAGAACAAAACCATCACGCTGTAAATCCCGAAGGGTTTGCGTCAGCATACGCTGTGAAATGCCTTCTATGCGGGATTTAAGGGAGTTAAAGCGGTCCGGGCCATCGACCAGTGCAAACAGAATCAGAATCGACCACTTATCACCAATCTGAGCGACCACATCACGGATAGGGCAATCTTCACTATTCCTGAAACTCCGCCTTTCACTGCCTGCTTGTGAGCCCATCGCGCATTCCCATAGGTTATCAAAAGGTAACTTAGCAACTATATAGTGCCTTCTTGTGAAGTAACACTTAACAGAATAACCTAGTATACAATAGTAACCAACATTAAAAATAAACACTTAAAGGCATAGGCAACGATATGACACAGTCTCTTTTAAACAAGGCTCTTTCCCGGTTTGCTTCTGATAATCCAGAACCCGTTGTTGATCCATTTGCACCACAGTTTGTAAAAGTAGGAAAATTCAATATTCGCTTCCTGCGCAGCGAGAAGCCCAATGCCCCTGTACTGCTGTTACTGAATGGCCTGCCCCAGAGCATTCGTATGTGGGAATATGGTGGACCCCATTGTCTAGACCACAAGATCCACTTTTTAAGTTATGTTCCGACTGTTGTTGAAGTCCTCAGCCAAAGTGTATTGCCTGAGGTGTTTTATAGTTCAGTGATTGATGTAGCCTTTCAGTATTGTAGAACTGGAAGTATTTTTCCAGCCCTTGGTACAGCTCGGCTACCGTTCTGAATTCGTTTAAATAGAGCCACTCATATTTCACAGA
>NZ_JBLYZI010000024.1:0-62456 GCF_057680865.1 Endozoicomonas sp. Z74 | reverse complement strand
TCAGTGAGCGAGGAGAATTTGGAAAACAGGGCTTTTGCAGACATCGAAAGACAGGAAAAACCCTGATTATACAGGCTGTTTCTTGATGGCGCTGTTCAATTGGTGATCATGTTTTTGCCCTGATGGTTTTACCGTTATGATTTATAGTCAGTGATTGATGGGCCACAAACTGCTGGGGTAGAAGCTTTGCAGTAGACCGTACGAAAAGAGCTGGTAGTTTAAAATAACCCTTATCGTCAGTTGTTGTTTCATCAATTTTTATCTTCTCATAGTTGACTTTACGTGTCAGTCTGGCATTTGGTAAAGGGTTCCCCTGTTCAAGAATAACCCCCTGTATTGATGAAAATGCGCAAATTTTTCCGGCATCTAGAATGGACATAGCAAACCCCGATGATGAAAACAGAGTGAACAATACAAAAAAGAGCGTATACCGTCGTTTCATGGTCAGCCTATTAACACCGTAGGCGCCCCTGCCACAATCTTGCCTCCGTGGCCAGTGCTGTCTCCCAGTCGGGCAGCGGGTTTGCCGCAGATCATTACAGTAGTGCTGCCTGCGGCGATGGAGTCCGGAGGGCCGGCACAGACGCACAGGCTGCCAACGGTGGCGGAGGGCATATTGGCAATCAGTACCGTAGGGCCACCCGGTGACGATACCGGACCACCGACGTGGGGGACCGGACCAGGGTTGGTGGCTGGGCAAACGTGCATGTCAGAAACTCGGGCGGCGGGCATTCCCATGGTTAATACTCCTGAGCGGTTTCGGGGCGGGTCTCTTCAAGCAGAAGGTAGGGGGATTCATGAATGGAGCCCTTCCCCCCATTGGCGAGATCCAGCCCCTGACTGAGAAAGCGCAGGTAGTGGGCATGGATGGCCTCTTCGGAGTCGCCCACACAGGCAAGCCCGACGGCACCGGCTACGGCATGGGCAAACAGATAGGGTGGGGCGGGCATGGGGTGATCTTCACTGTCCAGAATGCTGCCCGCACTCCAGAAGGCGGCGGTCGCCGCCCAGCTTTCCGGTGTTTTGTGTTGGCATTTTCGGGCCAGCTTTTCCGCCTGCTGTCGCAATTCCTCCGTGGGCTGGCGCACCCAGGCTTCCGAAACCTTCAGGGTTTGCTGGCGCAGAGGCGACGTATCCGGCGTATGGGTGGCCCGGGATGCCAGGCAAGCCCACCAGACGGCTTCCCGCTTGGGCAGTCCGTGAGCCACAAACCGGACTGCTTCGATATACTCTTTTTGATCCATCAAGGCTCTGATGAAATCCGCCGGTGTTATTTCCGGAGTCAAAAGCGGCTCTACGTCTTCATCCAGCTCATAACGGCTGGTGATCTGGCTGGCCCGGCTGGCACCGAATTTACTGAGGCCTGTTGTCATATTAATTCACCTTGACCAGTGCGCCTTTGACGGAGGTAATAGCGCCCCCTTTGACATCCATCATCGCTCCGGCCTGAACTTTGGTATTGGCGGATGACTTAGACTCAATGTTAATGCCTTTGATGACAATACCGTTGGGCGTCAGTTTAATGGTTGAACCCCCGACTTTCAGGGTAATGCTGGCTTTGGACTCGATCACAATATCACCCTGAACCGTGGTTGTCTGTTTGCCTTTGGCAACCTTTTTGGTTTCATTGCCATCGCTGACCGTGATGGAACGGTTTTTGGTGATATTGAGGGTTTGGTCGTTTTCAATGGTTTCGGTGTGGTCGTTATGTACCAGAACGTTCCAGTCTTTTCCGGCTTCAAAATACAGTTCCTCAGAGCCTTTTTTATCGTCCAGGCGCAGCTCGTTAAACTGGCTGCCTTCCCATTGGGTTTTCAGGCCGCTCTGGGTTTTTGAGTACCCCGGTCCATTGTTGTCGCTGTTGTAGAGGGCACCGGTGACCACGGGGCGGTCGGGGTTGCCATTAAAGTATTCTACGACCACTTCCTGTCCAACCCGGGGCACAAACGATGCTCCCCAGCCGCTCCCGGCATAGGGCTGCACAACCCTGATCCAGCAACTGTTCTGTTCACTTTTCCAGGGGAACTGAACCTTGACCTGGGCAAATACATCCACCTTGCCCTGTTCTGCAGCGGCTTTGACATCGATGACTTTGGCGCTGTGAGGGGCGGTTATGGTTCGTCGATGGACATCGGGGGAGCGTGGTGAGTAAACGTCAGCAGGTTGGCAGGTAAACCGGTTGGTGTATTGGGTTTCGATGTCATTCCCGTCCTGGGCTACGTGGGATACTTGTGTCAGAAGGTAGTTCCCGGACTCAGAGCCAATGGTGTGCTCAAGGGTAAACTGCCCTCCGGCATAAAATTCACAACAGGTGCTGGTGCCTTCTGCGCTGTCAAAGGTTCCCTCATGGCTGAGCATCCGGTTGCGGACTTTCTGTTTGGAATTGCTTTCTGTCAGCTTGTTGGTGTGGTCTTCCTGTTTCTCAAAGTGAAAGTGGCCGTAAACTTCCTGCAATGGTTTCTCGGTGGTGAGTGCCTTGTTGGTGGTTTTTTCCGACAGGGTTTTTTTCATCCACTCGGAAGCAGAAAAGGGGAGGTAGTCTCGGTATTCGACGCTGGACGTATGGTAGTTGTAGTGTCTCTGCCAGCTGGTAACGCTGTGCTCCATAGGGTTGCTGCCACTGCCCACGTAGGGAATGGCCTGGGGCAAAGCTGGTTTAAAGGCGCTGGCTTTATCGACGATGCAAAATTGATGGCTGCCTTTGCTGTGCTCAAAATAATAAAGAATGCCCTCTTCCGCGAGCAAGCGGCAGATGAATTCAAAATCGCTTTCTTCGAACTGGGTGCAATAACGGCGTTTTACATAGCTTCCTGCCAGATTTTTATTCAGGGTGATGCTGCTGTAATCCCCCAGTACCTCTTCAATAATCTGGGAAAAGTCCTTGTTTTCAAAGATTCGGTTCTTCCCGCCCAGGGTTGTAAACCAGAGTGAGGGAACGACGATTGCCTTGTAGATTCGGGTTTGTCTATTTTGGGTATCCATAGCCATAAACTCACTGATATGGCCATGAATGTAGCGGGGGTTATCTGGCCCACTGTTGTATAACGTCAGGGTGACGGGTTTACCCAGAATTTTGTCTGGCGTGATGGTGTCGTTGTCACTGAGCAGCGTCAGGCTGAACCTGAACAGGTCGGAGACGGTTTCGGTTCCTTCCAACTCACGGACAACAAACGCATCTTTCCCCAGTGATGTTTCAATGGTGATAAGCCGTTTTTCCTGTGTCAGAGGCATAACTGATGGATATCCGTATCGTTGAACGACGAAAGGGCAGGGAACTGAACATTCCCTGCCCGCGGTGGTGACTCAGATCAGGCAGAGCGAACTTATAAAGGCTCAGCGGTGGTCAGGTCGTATCCGACTTTCATGTTCTGCTTGTTCTTGTTGGTCTTGTCCGCATGGGTCAGATCTGCTTCAATACGGGCAAAGCTGAGGCCAATAGTTTCTGTGGGAGGGCCACCGGCAGAAGCACCAACACTGTAGGAAGAGACGATGCAGTCTTCCAGTACATAACTGGCGTATTTTTGCAGGGACTTGGCACCGGTCTGGACAATATCAATCTGTACCTTGACGCCTTCAGAGCCGGTTACGGACTCTTTGAAGATGCCCCCGGAAGCAGCATCCATTAGTTTGGTAAATGACACTTCACTCAGAGAAGGTCGGCTGGCTTCCCGGTTGCTCATGGCACCGGCTTCCATAGTGATGCTGCGGCCAACGCCAAAAGAGAGGGAGTCTACCTCGATCCAGTCCTCGTAGCCCTTGGCGGTCACATTGCCCTTGGGTGTTTTGTTGTTGTAGTTCATGTAAATTGCCATTTGAAGTCCTCTTTCAACGTTTGCTTATTATGGGTGGCGTTCCAACAAAGGAATCCGGTAAATAGTCGGTATTCATTGTTGTGTAAGTGGATTAAAGCAGACCTTTTTCAGGCAGGGAAGAAGAAGTTCAAACTATAAAATCCACTCTGACACTATTTTTTTTACCCAGGATATCTGCTGAGTGATTTCTATTGTCCTGTATCGTTAACCCCTTTGTTTTTCGGCGTTTTCAGAGGGGAGCAGAAAAAGCTTCCGGGTTTTCTTAAGCGACTCTGACACGATTTTCTTATGGCTTTTTCCCCGTCCCTGCTGGCCAGTTGCATTTCCAATGCGGGCATCAAGTGCTGATTTTTGCCCACTCCCGGTCAGCCCCGGGTTGATAGCGGGCAAACCAGGGACGGGGTTGCTGCTCTGCCGGAATAAAATTGACCGCGCCTGGGGTTTCGAAAACACCCACCGGATGACCTTTGTCTTTCAAACAGACAAACTGATCGTCAATCAGCTCATAAATGCCTTTTTGTCCTCCAGCCAGAAAGACCCGCTGGTCAAGACAGCCCACGCCATACCATTCGTAGTTGCCATTGCCAATGTTGATGAAACCGTTTTTGGCAGACCCTTTCAGCAAGCAGCCGCTGCGTGCTGTGATGTAGGCACGCTCTTTGCTGATGACCCGGACATCGGTAAAGGAGTCATTGGCAGGTACACCTTCAGGCAGTGGAACCGGTTGCCAGACAGAGCCATTCCAGTGGTGGATGTTGCCATGGTAGCCGACCACGTAGATATCATCCGGCCCAGAGCCATGGATGTTGTTGGGGGCTTCTGGCAGGGGATGCTCTTTCCACTGCTTGCCGTTCCAGTTAAGTACTGGCCCTGCAAAGGAGGTTACCCAGACGTTCTGGTCGGATGTGCCCCAGATGCCGTTTAGTTGCCCTTTATAAGCTTCAGTAACATGCCACTTTGTATCAAATTTACCTGTGCTGTACTTCATTAGATTAAAGGGTGGGTTCTGGAAATGAACATCCGCAGTAGTAAACACATCGCCGTGGTCGTCTACTACCCAGAGGTTTCCTTCTGGTGAAGACCACATGGCATTGAGCTGAAAGTTCACCCCAAGAAACGTCTTTGATGCTGTTTCAGTTACAAGAGTGAGGTCTCCAACAGCGGATAAAGGGTCTGCCTCATCGTAGTAGGTGTAGAGCCTGTGTAGTCCAAAACGAGAGGCCGTGAGTTCTATAATGTGCTCTATTTCGTAATTCATGATTAGAAGTTTCCTTCGGTATCTATGTAGTCACTTCCCGGAGTATCCCCACCCCCAACAAGGTTCGACATTAGTGCTTGCTTATTAACGCCCATCTGATCAAGGGAGTGCTCGTATTCAAGGCGGATGGCCCTTGCGACAGCCGCTGCATCTTCTTCAGAAATTCTGGCCTCAAATACACCGGGAGCGCGCTCTATTTTGTCCATGGGGAAGGATTTCGCCGTTTCGGCCTCCATGTGATCCAGCCATTGGGTAACTGTCGCATACTCTCTCCTGTCATGGAGCGTTTTGGCAAATTTCTTTTCTACATCGGTCAAATACCGATGCTCCGTGCCCTTGCTCTGGTCGTCATAGACAAAGTAGGTGATGGCATCGGCCTCGTTGTAGCGGCCAAACGCATCCCCAATGGGAACATCGCTTCGCTGCTCATCAGGGCGTTTTGAGCGGGTCATATAGTTTGAGTGGGGAATAAAGTGTTCCCGCTGATACCCTTCTTTGGTGATTTTCTGCAGTTCATGATAGGTGCCCACCTCAACCCCGTGTTGCTGGAACAGGGCAAATCGGACACTGCGGTCTTCCAGTCCGGGTGCTACATCCTTGCTTCGAGAAGTGCTTCTTGGGGGCGGGCTGGTGGTGTAGGTTCCGGTACCAATCACATCGCCTTGCTCATAAAGGGAGGATGCCGGAGCCGATTCTGCTGTATGGGGTGTTTGACTCCGGGATGTTGGGGAACGCCCTGTTTGTTCGGTGAATGCCATGAGCTGCCCCCGAACCAATGCCTGGGAAACCGGGTAAGCCCCCATAGCCGGGCGCTGGCCCATGGGGGCATGCCCGTTAGCCGCCAGCAGGCGGGCGATGGAGGTCTGTTCACTTTGGGAAAAGTTATACAGAAAGTGTCGGGCTTCAAGGTCTGACTGGAATCGAAGACGTTGCCCTGGGGACAGCATGGCGCTGGTAGCAAAAGTATAGAGGTGGCCGGAACGACATCGAACCCGCACCCGGTTGAAAAGACTCATGGGACGGCCTGTACCCTTATTATTTTTGGGGTTTTCCCCGTTTTTGTTCTGATGCCTGCGGATCATAACGCAATGGGTGGGCACTCCAAATGCTGGATCAGGTGCTGATTTTTGCCCACTCCCGGTCAGCCCCGGGTTGATAGCGGGCAAACCAGGGGCGGGGTTGCTGCTCTGCCGGAATAAAATTGACCGCTCCCGGGGTTTCGAAAACGCCTACCGGATGCCCTTTGTCTTTCAAACAGACAAACTGATCGTCAATCAGCTCAAAAATGCCGTTTCGGCCTCCAGCCAGAAAGACCCGCTGGTCAAGACAGCCCACGCCATACCATTCGTAGTTGCCATTGCCAATGTTGATGAAACCGTTTTTGGCAGACCCTTTCAGCAAGCAGCCGCTGCGTGCTGTGATGTAGGCAAGCTCTTTGCTGATGACCCGGACATCGGTATAGGAGTCATTGGCAGGTACACCTTCAGGCAGTGGAACCGGTTGCCAGACAGAGCCATTCCAGTGGTGGATGTTGCCATGGTAGCCGACCACGTAGATATCATCAGGGGCAGAGCCGTGGATGTTGTTGGGGGCTTTGGGTAATACATATTCATTCCATTGCTTGCCGTTCCAGTGAAGTGCGGGGCCTGAAAACGACGTAACCCAGACATCGTGATCGGAAGTTCCCCAAATGCCATTTAGCTGCCTTGTATAGACTCTGGTAATTTGCCACTTTGTATCAAATTTACCTGTGCTGTACTTGAGTAGATTAAAGGCCGGTTTCTGGAAATGAACGTCAGCGGTGGTAAATACGTCTCCATGGTCGTCTACAACCCAAAGGTTTCCCACAGGAGAGCTCCACATTGCGTTTAGTTGACAGTTTGCTCCCAAGCAGGTTTTGGCTCGATCGTTATTAACTTGCTTAATTTGCCCAACAGCGCCATGTGGGTCTATCTCGTCATAGTGTGTAGACATCAGATGTAAGCCAAAAGCTGATTCAGTAATGTCTATAATGTGATTGATTTCATATTCAGCCATAAAAATACCTCCAATTAGAATTCATCACTGCCTAAGTCGCTGTCATCGTCTGAAAATGGAGAGCCTCCGCCCCCAACAAGATTCGACATTTGCGACTCTTTATTGACTCCCATTTGATCAAGGGAGTGCTCGTATTCAAGCCGGATAGCCCTGGCAACAGCAGCCGCATCTTCTTCAGAAATTCTGGCCTCAAAGATGCCGGGAGCGCGCTCTATTTTGTCCATGGGGAAGGATTTCGCCGTTTCTTTTTCCATGTGGTCTAACCACTGATTAACGGTCGCATATTCTCCTTTTTCGTGCAGACTTTCAGCAAACTCTTTTTCTACATCGGTCAAATACCGATGCTCCGTGCCCTTGCTCTGGTCGTCATAGACAAAGTAGGTGATGGCATCGGCTTCGTTATAGCGGCCAAACGCATCCCCAATGGGAACATCGCTTCGCTGCTCATCAGGGCGTTTTGAGCGGGTCATATAGTTTGAGTGGGGAATAAAGTGTTCCCGCTGATACCCTTCTTTGGTGATTTTCTGCAGCTCACGGTAGGTGCCTACCTCAACTCCGTGTTGCTGGAACAGGGCAAATCGAACACTGCGGTCTTCCAGTCCAGGTGCTACATCCTTGCTTCGAGAAGTGCTTCTTGGGGGCGGGCTGGTGGTATAGGTTCCGGTACCAATCACGTTTCCTTGCTCATAAAGGGAGGATGCCGCAGCCGATTCTGTTGTATGGGGTGTTTGGCTCTGGGATGTTGGGGAACGCCCTGTTTTTTCGGTGAATGCCATGAGCTGTCCCCGAACCAATGCCCAGGAAACCGGGTAAGCCCCCATAGCCGGGCGCTGGCCCATGGGGGCATGCCCGTTAGCCGCCAGCAGGCGGGCGATGGAGGTCTGTTCACTTTGGGAAAAGTTATACAGAAAGTGTCGGGCTTTAAGGTCTGACTGGAATCGAAGACGTTGCCCTGGGGACAGCATGGCGCTGGTAGCAAAAGTATAGAGGTGGCCGGAACGACATCGAACCCGCACCCGGTTGAAAAGACTCATGGGACGGCCTGTACCCGTGTTATTTTTAGGGTTTTCTTATTGTTTATTGTGATGCCCGACGATCATAACGCATCGGGTGTGAGTTCCCAATGTTTGGGGCAGCAGTTTTCAGCCTGTTCTGTTCATGGCACTATAGGATCACAAAAATAAACCTGACAGGAAGTCTTGCAGTTATGGGTCGCCCGTCAAGAATCAACATCGTTGGAGTGCCTCAACACATTGTGCAAACCGGTCATAATCGTCTGCCGTGTTTTTTTGATGATGAGGATTTTGAGTTCTACCTGAGCAGCCTTCGGGCCGCATCGGACCAGTATCAGGTGGAAATTCATGCTTACGTACTTCTGCCTGACTCCATCCAAATCATCGCTACGCCCCGTATTGATAAAGGGGTTTCCTCCATGATGCAGTCCCTGGGGCGGCGTTATGTGCAGTACATTAATCACCGCTATAAACGCTCCGGTACCCTCTGGGAAGGCCGTTACAAGTCCAGTCTGATCGATTCTGAAAACTATCTGCTGACCTGCTATCGCTACGTTGAACTTCGTCCGTTGCATCTGGGGCTGGTGGATAATCTCGCTGATTATCCCTGGTCCAGTTATCACCATCACTGTGGTGACAGCACATCCTGGCTGATCAGGGATCACCGCCTCTATACGGCACTGGGGGAAAGTCGGGAGGCGCGATGCAATGCCTACAGCGAGTCTTTCCGCTACCGTTTCGACCGGCGGTTGATTGATTTTATTGCTGAAACGGTGAATATGGGGCAGGTGCTGGGAGGGGATGCGTTTAAGGACAAGATCGAGAAAATCGCCAATCACCGGGTCAGACCCTTGCGCCGGGGAAGACCAAAGAAAAAAGGGGTTGAGGAGGGGGAACCACTGACGTAAAACAGCTCCCGTGCGAGTATGTTATTACCCTGTTCAGAAAAGAACAGTGAATAATAGGGGGAACACTAAAAGGATAGGAGGAGACATAACCTGAAGGTTATGTGGGTACAACGGAGAAAATGATCAAAAAAAGCTGGTACCGGTGGGCGGACTCGAACCGCCACGCCCGCAAAGGCGGGGGATTTTGAATCCCCTATGTCTACCAATTCCATCACACCGGCAGAGTGTTCAGTGAAGCTGGATCATAAGCAAACCACGGTCTGAATTCAAAACTTTTCTTGCTCAAGGCTGTTTGTGCTCAAGGCAGAGTCGTTCTGAGGAAGTAGGGGGCTCGTCCAACTGCGGCGCAGTATATCAAACGGATTTCTGAGATCAAGGGGTTATTGAACGGAGGCGTGACTCCGTGAAGTTACGCAGTGAGTATCGGGATGGTCCTCCTGACACCCCCTGCTTTTTCAAGTATCCTCTGCGCTTTTTTACAGTGATCTTTAGAGTGATCGCGTTTTTGGCTCCCGGCAACGAGACGAGGACTTCCGGTGACTTCCGGCGGTTTCTGGCTTTGGTATCGTGTGAAGGGGCCCGCTACCGGATTGTCCATGCAAGTCAGTGATTTTGATTTTGATCTGCCCGATGAGCAGATTGCCCGTTTTCCCGCCAGGGATCGCACCGGCAGCCGCTTGCTGTGCCTGGAGGGTGCCACCGGTGCTGTCCAGCATCGTCAGTTTGCGGATATTGAGTCCCTGCTGGAGCCGGGGGATCTGCTGGTTCTGAACGATACCCGGGTGATTCCCGCCCGTCTCTATGGGCAGAAGGAGACCGGGGGTAAGATCGAAGTTCTGGTTGAGCGGGTGGTGGAGGACACTCTGGTGCTGGCTCAGGTTCGGGCCAGCAAGTCTCCCAAGCCAGGGGCCACTCTTTTTCTTGCGGATGGCGCCATTAAGGTAACCGTCGAGGGGCGGCAGGACTTTCTGTTTATTCTCCGTTTTGAATCGTCCGTGTTGCCCCTGTTGACGAAATTCGGGCATATGCCTTTGCCTCCTTATATTGACCGGAAAGATGGCGACAGTGACCGCCTTCGTTACCAGACCGTGTTTGCCGCCAGGGATGGGGCGGTAGCTGCCCCCACTGCTGGTTTGCATTTTGATGAATCCCTGCTGGAACGACTGGCCGCCAAGGGGGTCAAAAAAGTCTTTGTGACACTCCATGTGGGTTCTGGCACTTACCAGCCGGTTCGGGTCGACAATATTGAAGACCATGTGATGCACGCTGAGTATATTGAAGTGTCCGAGGAGGTTTGCCAGGCCGTCAGGGAGACCCGTTCCCGGGGGAATCGGGTGGTTGCTGTGGGGACCACCTCCGTTAGAAGCCTTGAGTCAGCCTCGGCTTCCGGAGGAATTGCCCCGTTTTATGGGGATTCCAGCATCTTTATTTATCCGGGATATGAGTTTCGCAGTGTGGACGCCATGATTACCAACTTTCACCTGCCGCAATCCACTTTGTTGATGCTGGTCAGTGCCTTTTCCGGACGGGAGGAAGTGCTTCATGCCTATGGTGAAGCGGTGGCCAATAAGTACCGCTTTTTCAGTTATGGCGATGCCATGTTCCTGACCCGGAAGCCACTGGCTTCAAAAGAGCCTTCGGCCTAGAAAAAGCCTGCGGCGTAAAACCATTTTGGCTTTGGGGGGGGATCCTCTCCCGGAGTCTTGTAAAACAACGAAATACACGTCTAATCAAGCAAGTTTGAACCCATGACAAGAGAATGCTTTATGCAGTTTGAGCAGCTGGCCAGCGATGGGAATGCCCGTCGGGGACGGCTGACATTTCCCCGTGGTACCGTTGAAACCCCCTGTTTCATGCCCGTGGGAACCTATGGCACGGTTAAGGGCATGCTGCCCAGGGATATTAAGGAAATAGGGGCCGAGATTATTCTGGGCAATACCTTCCACCTGATGCTGCGCCCAGGGACTGAAATTATCCGTGAGCACGGTGATCTGCACGATTTTAATCAGTGGCAGGGGCCTATACTCACCGACTCCGGCGGCTTTCAGGTGTTCAGTCTGGGCAAGTTAAGGAAAATTACCGAAGAAGGGGTTTCTTTCCAGTCACCGGTAGATGGCTCCAAGGTGTTTCTGAGTCCTGAAATTTCCATGGAGGTTCAGAGAGATCTGGGCTCGGACATTGTGATGATTTTCGATGAGTGCACGCCCGGGGATGCCTCCGAAGATCAGGCGCGGGAGTCCATGGAGCTGTCGCTGCGCTGGGCGGCCCGGTCCAAAGCGGCCCATGGTGATAGCCCGTCTGCCCTGTTTGGCATTATTCAGGGGGGGATGTATGAAGGGTTGCGTGATGCCTCCCTTGAAGGTCTGACGGAGGTCGGTTTTGATGGTTATGCCATTGGCGGTCTCTCCGTGGGAGAAAGCAAAGAAGATATGATGAGGATTCTCTCCCATATCACGCCTAAAATTCCCGAAGGCCACCCCCGCTACCTGATGGGCGTCGGCAAGCCGGAAGACATTGTCGAGGCGGTTCGCCGTGGCGTGGATATGTTTGACTGTGTGATGCCCACCCGTAACGCCCGCAATGGCCATCTGTTTGTGGATGAGGGTGTGATCAAAATCCGCAACGCGGTTCACAAGAAAGACGACCGCCCCCTGGAAGCTCACTGCGATTGCTATACTTGCCAGCATTTCAGTCGCTCGTATCTGCATCATCTGGATAAGTGTGGGGAAATTCTTGGCTCCATGCTCAACACGATTCACAACCTGCGCTACTATCAGCGGGTTATGGCTGGTTTGCGAGGGGCGATCGAACAGGGTACATTGAACGACTTTGTAGCTGAGTTTTATCAGAAGCGGGGTCAGGCTGTACCTGAGTGGGATGAGTCTTGATTTTTTGCTGAATGCCCCAATGAATCGGGGAATGCAGTGAAAGGATGCCAGTGTTGTGATTAATCTGGCAGACAAGCGTGATTCCTGCGAACCGTTTCAACAGTAATAACACAATTAGGAGTATTGGAATGATTCCATTCATCAGTCAGGCTCATGCCGCTGCTGAAGGTGGTGCTGCAGCCGGTCCCGGCATGGTCGGCCAGCTGGTTATGCTGGGTGGCTTTGTGCTGATTTTCTGGCTGCTGATCTGGCGTCCCCAGAGCAAGCGTGCCAAAGAGCACAAGAACCTGATTGCCGGTCTGAACAAGGGTGATGAGGTGGTGACCACCGGTGGCATCCTTGGCAAGGTGACCAATGTCACTGATGAGTTTGTGACGCTTCAGGTGACCGATAATATGGAACTGAACTTTCAAAAAGGTGCAGTTGCAGCAACACTGCCTAAAGGTACCATCAAGGCTATCAAATAAGGCTGTCAGGTGTGATGGCAGAGAATGCCGCGCCCCGGTTCGGTGCGCGGTTTTTTCTGGCGAAACGGAGCGTGTCCGGTAACCCTTCCCCGGGTCCGGCACTTCACTTTTAAATCAGGAACCGGTGAGCCATGCTCAATCGATATCCATTGTGGAAGTACCTGTTGATTCTGGTCGTCATAGGTCTCGGGTTTATCTACGCCCTTCCCAACCTCTATCCCGCAGACCCGGCGGTACAGGTGACTGGCGCCAGTTCATCGGAAACGATGACGGAGTCGGTGCGCCAGCGTGCAGAACAGGCACTGGCCAAGGCAGACGTTGATGTCAAGGCCGTTGAACTGGAGAAAAATGCCCTGTTGATTCGCCTGAACCGGGCCGATCAGCAGCAGTTGTCAAAATCCCTGATCAAGGAAGCGCTGGGTGACGATTACATTGTCGCCATCAACCTGGCGCAGACTACGCCTGACTGGTTGACGTCTATGGGGGCTTACCCCATGAAGCTGGGGCTTGATCTTTCTGGCGGGGTTCACTTCCTGCTGGAGGTGGATACGGCCAAGGCGGTCCAGATCAAGATGGATATTGCCACTTCCGAGATTCGTTCAACGCTGCGCAAGGAAAAGCTGAGATACCGCACGATGCCAGAGCGTCCTGGCGGGATCCGTCAGCTGGCCTTTAATGATGAGCAAACGCGGGATAAAGCGGCTAAGCGCATTACCAAAGATTTTCCTGACCTGCTGGTTGAAACCCAGGAGGTGAATGACCGCTTTGTGCTCTCCTACCAGTATTCGGAAGCGGGCACCAAAGAGATTGAGGATTACGCGGTTCGCCAGAACCTGACCACGGTCCGTAACCGGGTGAATGAGCTGGGTGTTTCCGAGCCTCTGGTTCAGCGTCAGGGTCGAAACGGGATTGTGGTTGAGCTGCCCGGCGTTCAGGATACCGCGGAAGCGAAGCGGATTCTGGGTAAGACGGCGAATCTCGAGTTCAGGCTGGAGGCGCTGCCCAATGCGTCCAGAACCAGTACCGAATCGTTTGATTTCAGGGACCCCCGACGTCCGGCTGTGAGCCTGGAGCGTGACATCATCATTACCGGGGACCAGGTCTCCAGCGCCCAATCCAATTTTGATGGTCAGACGGGTCAGCCCCAGGTCAACATCAGCCTGGACAGCCACGGCGGCACCCTGATGAATCGGGCTACTCGCAATAATGTGGGGCGGGCCATGGCGGTTATCTTTATCGAGCAGAAGCCGGTGACCAAAACCGTCACCAAAATGGTGGAGGGAGAGCCTGTAAAGCAAACCCTGCAAAGCTTCCGTGAAGAAAAAGCCGTGATCAGCCTGGCCACCATTCAGAGTGCACTGGGTAACCAGTTCCGCATAACCGGCCTGAACTCCTCGGCGGAAGCTTCTGAGCTGGCGCTGTTGTTAAGAGCGGGTTCCCTTGCGGCACCCATGCACTTTGTGGAAGAAAGAACCGTGGGGCCAAGCCTGGGTGCCGAGAACATTGAGATGGGCATCAATTCCACTCTGGTGGGTCTGGGGCTGGTGGTGATCTTTATGGTGGTGGTTTACCGGGTGTTTGGCTTGATGGCCAATGTTGCCCTGGCCGCCAACCTGATGTTGCTGATGGCGGTGATGAGCCTGTTCGGCGCGACCCTGACCATGCCCGGTATTGCCGGTATCGTCCTGACCCTGGGGATGGCGGTGGACGCCAATGTGCTGGTGTTCTCCCGTATCCGTGAAGAGATCCGTCTGGGGCGTCCGATTCAGCGGGCGATTCATGATGGTTACGACCGTGCCTTTGTCTCCATTTTTGACGGTAACATCACCACGCTGTTGGTGGGTGTTATCCTCTTTGCGGTGGGTACCGGTCCGATCAAAGGTTTTGCCGTGACGCTCTGTATCGGTATTTTGACGTCTATGTTCACCGCTGTGGTGTTGACCCGTTCCATGGTCAACCTGGTGTATGGCGGGCGTAACGTGAAGAAACTTTATATCTGAGGTGGCAGCTGTGAACGATGACAAAATCATAGGATTCATGCGACTGCGCACCTACGCGACGGTGCTGTCGATTCTGATGCTGGTGGGCTCGGTGGTTTCCCTGGCCGCCAAGGGCATCAACTGGGGCCTGGACTTCACGGGGGGGACCCTGATTGAGCTGATGTACGATAAGCCGGTGAAAACCTCGGACATTCGTGAGCAGCTCGGTGCTCAGGGTTACGATGATGCTGTGGTCCAGGAGTTTGGTTCTGCCGAAAATATTCTGGTCCGGATTCCGGGTGACGATGCTGCCCTTGGAAATCGGGTGGCGGCCTATCTGGATAAGAACTACGAAGGACATGTGGATGCCAAGCGGGTTGAGTATGTTGGCCCGCAGGTAGGTGAGCGGCTGCGCGAGCAGGGCGGTCTGGGCATGTTGATGGCCCTTGGTCTGGTCATGCTTTACATCGCTTTCCGCTTCCAGTTCAAGTTCTCTGTGGGAGCGGTCAGTGCCCTGGCTCACGACTCGATTATTGTGCTTGGCCTGTTCTCGGCTCTGGGGCTTCAGTTTGACCTGACGGTCATGGCGGCCATTCTGGCGGTGATCGGTTACTCGCTGAACGATACCATTATTGTTTATGACCGGATTCGGGAGAATTTCCGCAAGCTGAGAAAAGGCAATGCGGAAGAGGTGATCAATGTTTCCCTGACCCAGACGCTGGGGCGGACGCTTGCCACCTCCGGTACCACCTTAATGGTGCTGCTGGCCCTGTTCCTGTTTGGTGGGGATATGATCCACAACTTTGCCACGGCACTGATTGTGGGGATTGGTGTGGGGACCTACTCCTCCATCTATATTGCCTCCAATGCCCTGATCTACATGAACATCAATCGTGATGACCTGATTGTTCCGGTCAAGGAAAATCAGGATGTGGATGGCATGCCCTGAGCGGCTGTTTTCTCTTTTTTGATGTTTGTTTTAAAAAGCCGGCATTTTGCCGGCTTTTTTTATAGGTCTGAATTTTATTTCTTCAAAGGGCGTGTGGGGTGAATAAAGCGAATAAAAGGGATGGGTGGTTATTAAGAAAAAATCAGCGTTTATGAATGATGTGATTCTATCTTTGGTGGTTATGATTATTGACTAAAGGTTAGAGTTCAATGAGTTTGGCTAGTGGACGTGATACCGTTTTTTTTAGATTCCTGTTAATGATCTTTTTCATGGTTCTTAACGTAGCTCATGGTGCTGATGATGCTTCTATCAGATTGGATGAAAAGGCTGGGCAGAAGGTAGTTACTGCCGATGAAATGCTGGCTTATTTTCCCCAATTCAGTGGTTTATGCAGAGCGGCATTGAGTTGGTTCAAAGGTGAGCTTGAGGGCGGTGTGATGATGACGGTGGGGGATGTACAAAGAGCTTATGATATTGGGGCTCAGGCTTCTCATATGTTGTTGCCGGATTATTTCAGGGATAAACAGCTTTTTTTTGATGCATCTGTTTTTCCAGGAAAGGATCGTGATCAGGTCATGGCGGAGCATGATGATTTCATCGGGCGTATCATGGTTCGGAGGAAGTCACAGTTGCATGTCGAAAAAGCGCCTCACTGGGTGGGTAAAACAGTCGATGAGTATATGCAAAAAATAATTGAATTAGATCAGGAGGTTTATGATGATTTTGCCCGGCTTTTCACCAATAAGAAAGGTTCCGGCAAAGAGGTTTTGGAGTGGGGGGCTGCGCTGGCAGAGCAGAGAATCCGTTATGAGGCAGGGCTTTGGGGGGGTGGAGCAGCTCAGCTCAGCGCTAAGGCCGCTTTATGCATGCGCAGGTAGTATGCATGTTGGAAATTGCAGAATGTTGCCTCAGGTTGATGTTGTTTCCACGGCTATTGCTCAGTTTAAAAGGGTAATAGATAGGAAACCTTTTTGTGAGTACATGGCTCACTGGTGTGAGCCTTTAAAACGGATTGAAACCGGCTGTTTGAACGAGGTGGGGGATAATGTGAAAGAAATAGATAGGCAGATGGATCGTTTTCGGGAGGGGAGTGCTGAAACGCTGTCAAAATTGAAGTTTCCTTCCATTCGCTTTCGGTCTATGAGCTGGTCTGATCGGATTGAGGGTACCCGGTTGGCTAAGCAGGTAGCGGAAATGTCGCCAGATCAGCTTGAGAGCTTGAGGCGGGAGCTGAATGGTTTTCGATCCGTTTTGTCCAGGCCGTGAAGAGCGATAAGCCAGAGCCTGTTAACTGGCTCTGGCTTCTGAAGGCAGGTTTTATCGGAACATACCTTCAGTCACAAACGGGCGAATGCGCTTAAGTACTTCTTTAAAGCAGCGGCTGTTGCCAGCAACCACCTGGTTGTTTTTCATAAAGTGATGACCTCCCTTGAAGTCGCCCACCAGGCCGCCTGCTTCCTGAATCATTAAAATACCCGCTGCCATGTCGTAATCCTGCAGGCCAATTTCCCAGAAGGCGTCCAGTCGACCGGCTGCCACATAGGCCAGATCCAGGGAAGCTGCTCCGGCACGACGGATGCCAGCCGTATCACCCAGCAAGGCTCTCATCATATTGAGGTAGTTGTCCAGGTGGTTGATGCCCGGAGTGGTGAAGGGAATGCCGGTGCCAATCAGGGCGCCTTCCAGGCTCCGGCGATTGCCTACACGGATTCGCTTGCTGTTAAGGGTGGCGCCATGGCCCCGGCTGGCACAGTATTCTTCTTCTTTCAGAGGGTCAAGAATAACAGCGTGCTCCAGGCGTCCGCGGTACTGGCAGGCTATGGACACGGCAAAATGGGGAATGCCGTTGATGAAATTGGTGGTGCCGTCCAGAGGATCAATAATCCAGAGGTAGTCTTTGCCTTCTCCCTTGCCCTCACGATGACCGGTTTCTTCACCGTAGAAACCGTGGTCAGGGTAGGCCTTGCTGAGGGAGGCGATAATGGCTTTTTCTGCAGCCCTGTCCACTTCGGTGACGAAGTCGTTGCGGCTTTTGACTTCAATGTTCAGATTATCGAGATCGTTGAACGCGTGAGAAATAATTTCACCGGCCTGGCGCGCTGCGCGCAGGGCCATATTAACCATGGGTTGCATAGGCTTGGACTACATCTGAACTGTGAAAGATCGAAGAGAGGTGAAGACAGAAAACTCCGTTCTGTCTTCACCCGAAATTTCGCAGGATTCTGACAGGAAGGCGCGCAACTTGCAATGATGATAAGGGCCTGGCGGATCCGTAATAGTATCTATCTTTCAGTTTTACATGGGGCTGGGTCTGGCGGTATGGGCCTTATTCCTGGACAGGCCGGTTTGGAATCGTCGGGTTTTTGGTTACACTGGCGGGCAGTTTACTGACTCAGAGATTTTTGTGGTGCTCAACAATATATCCATTGTTCTGGTGAATCCATCCCATCCCGGTAATATAGGTGCCGCAGCTCGGGCTATGAAGACCATGGGGTTGAGCCGGTTATGCCTGGTAGCTCCGGATGACTTCCCATCGGGAACCGCTACTGCCCTGGCCAGTGGGGCGGATGATATTCTGGCGAATGCAAGGGTGGTGGATACCCTGGATGAAGCGTTGGCCGACTGCCATTTTGTGGTGGGTACCAGCGCCCGGGTTCGGGGTGTTTCCCTCCCTCTGGTGGACCCAAGGGATTGTGCTGGAACCATGGTCAAAGAGGCTGTGGATCAACAGGTGGCGCTGATTTTTGGCCGTGAGGACAAAGGGTTGACCAATGAGCAGTTAAGGCGTTGTCACCTTCAGGTGCACATTCCCACCAATGAGGCGTTCAGTTCATTGAATCTGGGGGCAGCGGTGCAGGTAATGTGTTATGAGTTGCGCATGACCGAATTGCTTCTCAGGGATGCTCTGGCCCTGCCGGAATGTCGCTCCCATGAGTTAGCCACCATGGAGGATATGGAGCGCTACTATGAGCACCTTCATCAGACGCTGGTGGAGATCGGCTTTCTGGATCACAGCAGTCATGAGAAAATCATGGCCAAGCTCCGGCGTCTGTACGGTCGTATTCGACCAGACCGGGTTGAACTGGGCATTCTTCGGGGGGTGTTGTCCGAAACCCAGCGATGTTTATCGGTCAAGGATGTGAATTAAAGAGGCTTTCTGGCAGCGCTGCCCATACGGCTGCGCTGAATTGAGCTGTGTGAAGAGTGGTTGATGATAATAACGGACAGGCACAGGCCATGTTTGAGCGAATAAAAGAAGATGTAAACACAGTGATGGAGCGTGATCCGGCGGCCCGGAGCACCATAGAGGTTCTGACCAATTATCCGGGGCTGCATGCGCTGCTCCTGCACAGGGTTGCCCATCAACTCTGGACAAAACGACTGTTCTGGCTTGGCAGGACCCTGTCCACCTTTAGTCGCTGGTTGACTGGAATTGAGATTCACCCCGGGGCGACCATCGGTCGGCGTTTTTTTATTGATCACGGCATGGGAGTGGTGATTGGTGAAACGGCGGAGATTCACGATGACGTTACGCTTTATCAGGGGGTGACTCTGGGAGGAACATCACCGGACAAAGGTAAAGACCATCCCGCCAATCAGGGGAAACGTCATCCGACCCTGGCGGACGGTGTGGTTGTGGGGGCGGGTGCCAAGGTACTGGGGCCTTTCACTGTGGGGGAAGGTGGCCGGGTCGGCTCTAATGCGGTAGTGGTGAAAGAAGTACCGCCGGGGGCTACGGTAGTGGGTATTCCCGGCCGGATTGTTAAAGGGGCTGCACCCCGGGCTGAAGTGGACGGACGCAGGCAGGCCATGGCAGAGAAAATGGGGTTTGATGCCTATGCGGTTACCTCTGAAATGCCAGACCCCACGGCTCACGCTATTTCAGCCATGCTGGATCACCTGCATGAGGTGGATACCCGCTTTGACATGTTGTGCCGGACGCTTCGTGAGAAGGGAATGGACTGCCAGGTGGCACCGCTTCCTGAGCTGAAAAGTGAAGATTTCGAGCCGGTAAAAGAGGAGGTTGGGGAAAACGCTGCTCCTTGAGCGTTTTCTGGGATTTTCTGGTTTTCTTTGTATGTTTCCCGGGGTTTCTATAGAATGCCGGGAAATTATATTAATAGTTATTTTTAGATCATTTTCTGATTTCCCCTTCCTTTTGGTGCCCGGCGGTCCAGACTCTCAATAATAGTTGACTAATTTACTGGGTTATTTCATAATCCGTTTCGCAAGTATGTGTCAGCTTTTTGCCTTGCAGCCGTCTGACCGGGGTTTTGTCTGAGTCCGGCGGATAATGGCTTTATTCAGGAGCTCCAGTGGGCTGCCTGGCGGCAGGTAAAGATAACCCTGCCTTGATTGCCACAGGATGCCGTATATGAGATTGACGACCAAAGGACGCTATGCAGTAACCGCCATGCTGGATCTGGCGCTTCATGGGGATCAGGGGCCGGTATCGCTGGCGGATATTTCAGAACGTCAGGGAATTTCTCTTTCCTATCTTGAGCAGCTGTTTTCCAAGCTTCGCCGGGGAGACCTGGTTTGCAGTGTCCGGGGGCCAGGAGGCGGCTATCGCCTGAGCCGGGAAGGTGGAGAGATTTTCGTGGCAGAAGTGATTGATGCCGTCAATGAGTCAGTGGACGCCACCCGATGTAAGGGGGCGGGCATCTGCCAACAGGGGGCCACCTGTCTGACACACCATTTATGGCAGGATTTGAGTGACCAGATTCACTCATTTTTAGGGGGGATCAGCCTGGCTGATCTCGTAGCACAAAGAGAAGTGCAAAGTGTTGCCTGTCGTCAGGATGGGCAGCTGGACAACAAAATTGCTGCTGAGCGCCTCCTCTGATGTTTTTTTGAAGGCTTTGCGTTGAAAGCCTTCTTTGAAAAGCAGGATGCAGCAAGCAGGAAAAAGACAGCCCTGATCCAGTCAAGGGCTTTGAGCGTACTGACCGCCTGGAGATGTACCAGATGAACTTACCGATTTATCTTGATTATTCCGCAACAACACCGGTTGACCCCAGGGTTGCCGAGAAGATGATGCAGTGTCTCTCCCTGGAGGGTAACTTTGGCAATCCGGCTTCGCGGTCCCATGTCTTTGGCTGGAGAGCGGAAGAGTCGGTAGAAGATGCCCGTCGTCATGTTGCTGACCTGATCAAGGCAGACCCCCGTGAGATTGTCTGGACGTCTGGTGCCACTGAATCCGATAACCTGGCGATCAAGGGTGTTGCTCATTTCTACAGTAAGAAAGGCAAGCACATCATTACTTCCAAAATTGAGCATAAGGCGGTGCTGGACCCCTGTCGTCAGCTTGAGCGGGAAGGTTTTGAAGTCACTTATCTGGAGCCGGACAGTGAAGGGCTGATTACTCCCGAAGCGGTTCAGCAGGCGATGCGTGATGACACCATTCTGGTCAGTCTCATGCACGTTAATAATGAAATTGGTGTGATCAATGACATTGCTGCCATTGGTGACCTGACCCGCTCTCGCAAAGTGCTGTTCCATGTGGATGCGGCTCAGAGTGCTGGCAAAATTCCTCTGGACATGGAGAGCATGAAGGTGGATCTGTTGTCCATTTCTGCTCACAAGCTTTACGGTCCCAAGGGGATTGGTGTTCTTTATGTGCGACGCAAGCCGCGTGTTCGTTTAGAGGCACAGATGCACGGGGGCGGCCATGAGCGTGGTATGCGTTCCGGTACCCTGCCAACTCACCAGATCGTTGGAATGGGTGAGGCCTGTCGTCTGGCCAGTGAAGAGATGGCTGCAGAAAATGACCGGCTGATTGCTTTGCGTCAGCGGTTCATGGATCGTCTGTCGGACCTTGAGGAAGTGCATGTGAATGGCAGCCTGGATCAGAGGGTGCCTGGAAACCTGAATGTCAGTTTTGCTTTTGTGGAAGGCGAGTCACTGATTATGTCACTCAAGGATATCGCGGTTTCTTCAGGCTCTGCCTGCACCTCGGCCAGCCTTGAGCCTTCTTATGTGCTGCGGGCGCTTGGGCTCAGTGATGAGCTGGCTCATAGTTCGCTGAGAATCAGTCTGGGGCGCTTTACCACTGAAGAAGAGGTGGATCATGCGGCTCAGCAAATTCGCGGGGCAGTGGAAAAGCTCCGGGAACTGTCCCCTCTTTGGGATATGTATAAGGATGGAGTCGACCTGAGCAAGGTTGAATGGGTCGCGCACTAACGGGTTACGTGGACTGCTTCTGACGGGGCAGTCCGGGAGGAGAGGAAAATGGCTTACAGTGAGAAGGTCATCGATCACTATGAGAACCCGCGCAATGTGGGGAAACTGGATCAGGATTCCCAGAGTGTGGGAACCGGTATGGTTGGCGCTCCTGCCTGTGGTGATGTGATGCGTCTGCAGATTCAGGTCAGTGAAGAGGGGGTGATTGAAGACGCCCGCTTCAAGACTTATGGCTGTGGTTCTGCAATCGCTTCCAGTTCACTGGCAACAGAGTGGATGAAAGGTAAGACGCTGGATGAGGCCGCGGCTATCCGCAATACCGACATTGCCGAGGAGCTGGCGCTGCCACCGGTCAAGATTCACTGCTCGGTTCTGGCTGAAGATGCCATTAAGGCGGCGATTGACGATTATCGAACCAAGCAGTCTTCTGAAGCCTCCTGAACGCCAGGCTTTGGTAGAGTGGATGGTTCGGACTGAGTGTAGTTGCTCTTGGAAAACAGTTGCGCTGGAGGGAATGATGTGCCCGATCAGGTTAAGGGCACTCTTTTCAGGGCATCCTTTTCAAGGCTAGGGAGTATTGAATGGCGATCACCATGACTGAAGCAGCTGCCCGGCATATTCGCGGGCAGCTAAGTCGCAGGGGTAAAGGCGAGGGTATTCGTCTGGGGGTAAGGACATCCGGTTGTTCGGGGATGGCCTATGTGCTCGAATTTGTCGACCTGATTAATGGCAGCGACAAAGTCTTTGAACACGACGGTGTTAAAGTCTTTATTGACCCCAAGAGTCTGGTTTATCTGGATGGCACCGAACTTGACTTTGTCCGGGAAGGGCTGAATGAGGGGTTGCAGTTCAATAACCCCAATGCTTCCAGCGAATGCGGTTGTGGTGAAAGCTTTAATGTCTGATGCCTCTGGCGGAACCGGATTCTTTCACTTTTGCTGTGGGCATTTGCCTTTTTATCCGTTTCCCCTTGATCCTGGTAAATAACACTCTGTCCGGCCCGGTTGGCTTACGCTTGCCGGGCTTTCTGCGTCAGGGTTGCGCGTTTTACCATGAAAATACAGCGCTATCAGAGCCCTTTTCATGGTTCGGGGTGGGTTGTATTCCCGCTCATGGCTGTTTGAAATAGAGAAGTTTGGGATAGAAAGCAACGTGGTCGATTTAACCCGAAATTATTTTGAGTTGTTTCAGTTGCCGGTTTCCTGTGAAGTGGATGCCCGGAAACTGGCCAGTCACTACCGGGAATTACAGAAAGCGGTCCATCCTGATCGTTTTGCCGGTGACACTGAGCGTCAGCAGAGGCTCTCGGTTCAGTATGCTGCTCATGTAAATGAAGCCTTCAATACACTGAAAGAGCCCCTTTCCAGGGCGGTTTATTTGCTCAAGCTGTCGGGTCGTGATCTGGATATGGAAAACAACACCGTTATGGATCCCGCATTTCTGATGGAGCAGATGGAGCTGAGGGAAGCGGCATCCGATCTTAAAACCGCGGACCGACCTGAAGCAGAATTCGATCGCCTGATGTCCAGGGTGGATGAGGGGAGAGAGGCGCTTCTTGGTCAGTTTCAGGGGCTGTGGCAGTCAGGTGCTGACCAGGATCTTGATCAGGCAGAAACGGTTGTACGAAAGCTGCAGTTCATGGTAAAGCTGGCGGCGGAACTGGAACAACTGGAATCCCAGTGGTTGGATGGCTTAGAGGAAGGCTGAGAGGCAGGCATGGTATTACTGCAGATTTCTGAACCGGGACAGACTCCCGAACCCCATCAGCAGAAGCGGGCGGTGGGCATCGACTTGGGTACCACGAATTCTCTGGTGGCCAGTGTCCGGTCAGGTGCGGCGGAAACGCTGCCTGATCTGGATGGTCGTCATGCGCTTCCTTCGATTGTCCACTATGGTGAAGATGCGACACTGACGGGGCTGCCTGCCAAAGAGCGATCTTTGATTGATCCTGTGAATACCATTGTTTCTGTCAAGCGGTTAATGGGGCGAGGAGTTGGGGACATCGACTCTCTCGGAGGGGTCATGCCTTATCGGTTTTCGGTTCCTGAAGGCGCTTCGTCCGAAGGCATGCCCTTTATTGAAACCCGTAAAGGGGCTGTCAGTCCAGTGGAGGTGTCTGCCGAAATTCTGAAATCCCTGGCCCAGAGGGCGGAGCAAACCCTGGGTGGGGATCTGGATGGGGCTGTGATCACGGTGCCCGCTTATTTTGATGATGCCCAGAGGCAGGCCACCAAAGATGCGGCCAGGTTGGCCGGATTGAATGTCTATCGTCTTCTGAATGAGCCGACAGCGGCAGCGGTAGCCTATGGCCTGGATGAGGGAGGCGAGGGCACCATTGCCGTCTATGATCTGGGGGGAGGGACCTTCGATATCTCGATTCTCCGGCTGGAAAAAGGGGTGTTTGAGGTATTGGCTACTGGTGGGGATACTGCCCTGGGTGGCGATGACTTCGACCGTGCAGTGGCTCGCTGGATGCTTCGTGAGGCCGGGGTTGATGAGGCTTCAATCAATGCCCTGCAATTGCGTGAGGCCATGGTTGAAGGGTGTCGTGTAAAAGAGCTGTTGACCGTACAGGATTCCGCAGCCGCCAGTTTTGGTGAGTGGACCGGGGTGCTTACCAGAGAAGCGTTTCAGGAGCTGGTTGATCCCCTGATTGATCGAACCGTTCGTGCCTTCAAGCGAGCCCTGAGAGATGCCCGAATCAAGCCCTCTGAGATTGAAGAGGTGGTCATGGTGGGAGGTTCCACCAGAGTGCCACGGGTCAGGGAAAGGGTGGAGTTATTTTCCGGTCGGAAGCCGCTGACCCGCATCGACCCTGACAAGGTGGTGGCGGTGGGTGCAGCATTGCAGGCTAATGTTCTGGCCGGGAACAAATCTGCGGACGATATGCTGTTGCTTGATGTCATTCCGCTTTCACTGGGCCTGGAAACCATGGGAGGGTTGATGGAGAAGGTCGTCCACAGGAATACGACCATTCCCGTCAGTCGTGCCCAGGAGTTTACTACTTATAAGGATGGACAGACGGCAATGGCTGTTCATGTCTTCCAGGGTGAACGGGAGCTGGTCAAAGATAACCGCTCACTGGCCCGGTTTGAGCTCAGGGGCATTCCGCCCATGCCTGCGGGTGGAGCAAAGATCCGGGTGACCTTTCAGGTGGATGCGGACGGTTTGCTGAATGTCTCTGCCCGGGAGGAGTCAACGGGGGTTGAGAGCAGTATTCAGGTGAAGCCGTCTTATGGGCTCACGGATGGCGAAATTTCCCGAATGCTGACGGAGTCTTATGACCATGCGGCAGACGATAAAGCGCTGCGAAATCTCCGGGAGCAACAGGTTGAGGCGGATCGTGTGGCAGAAGCCCTGGACGTTGCGCTGGAGAAAGATGGCCGGCAGCTCTTGAATGATCAGGAGTTTACTGCCTTGTCTGCGGATCTGGCTGGATTGAAAGAGGTACGTCAGTCCGGTGATGCAGTGGCGATTGCCGATGAGATCGACCGTATTGGTAAGAGTAGTGAAGAGTTTGCGGCCCGGCGTATGAATCAGGGCATCCGGCAGGCGCTGTCGGGACAGAATATTGATGATTTGGAGGAGTCCTGAGATGACTCGTATAGTCTTTCTTCCCCATGAAGAACTGTGCCCGGAAGGGGCAGTGATTGAGGTTGAGCCAGGGGTGACTGTCTGTGATGCGGCTCTGGAGAACGGCATTGAGATAGAGCACGCCTGTGAAAAATCCTGTGCCTGCACTACCTGTCATGTGGTGGTGCGCGAAGGGTTTGACAGTCTTGAGGAGGCGGATGAGCTTGAAGACGACCTTCTCGATAAAGCCTGGGGACTGGAACCAGAGTCCCGGCTGAGCTGCCAGGCGGTGGTGGCGGATGAAGACCTTGTGGTGGAGATTCCCAAATACACTTTGAACCAGGTATCTGAACGCCACTGATGGCAACGGAGGTTTATCATGGGATTAAAATGGACCGATGTCTACGATATTGCCATAGAGTTGAGTGAAGCCTACCCTGAAACCGACCCACGGTTTGTGAATTTTGTAGATCTGAGAAACTGGGTGGTGGCCCTGGATAACTTTGATGATGAACCGGGCCATTGCGGTGAAAAAATCCTGGAAGCGATTCAGATGGCCTGGATTGAGGAGGTTTGATGCAGGACTTTTGTTCTGTTGGTTGTTATTTGTGATGATGAGGGCCGTTTTTTCATAAATAGAACCACTTTGATTTCAAATAAGATTTGAACTTAATTGGGCTGCCTGGGGTCGATGGAATATCAGACTGAAAAGGCAGCTCATTTATGCTTTCTCCTTTCTTTCGCTTCATTCTTTTCTTGTTGGTGCTGTGCTGTTTTTATTCCTTTGGTGATATAGGTGTAGACCAGGAAGGGAGAGAGCGTGTAAAACGGATTGTGGGTGGCCAGGATGCGGAGCCCGCTCAGTATCCATGGATGGTTTCCTTGCTTTACTGGAGAAGTAAAAATGCCCATTTTTGTGGGGGAACCTTGATATCCCCTCAGTGGTTGCTGACTGCTGCGCACTGTGTTGATGATAAACAAAGCCTGTATGCCTATTTAGGTGCGGATAAGCACATTCGTAATAGTGACTCCTGGTACAGCTTTGATTCAGATATTGCTCTGGTTGAAGAAGTTATCATCCATCCTGAATATAATTCCAGAACCTTTGAATATGATGCTGCCTTACTAAGGCTTAAGGAACCTGTGTATCATATTCCTTACGTTCATCTAATACACCACAGGGTTGAAATCTTGGCCGGAGCGGATGCCAAGCTGCTTGGGTGGGGCTATTCTGATGAGCATAAAAAAAATACTCCTGAAAAGTTGCAGGAAGCTGATTTAGAAGTCAAAAATGGATGGGAGTGTTTTCCGCCTCATGGGTTTGCACCTTATCAGTTGTTATCCAGCGGGCTAAGGGGAGGACTGGGCAGAAAAAAAATCTGTGCTTGGGGCTGGGGTAAGTCACAATGTAACGGTGATAGTGGTGGTCCTTTATTGATAAAGGGCTACTCGGGGCGATTTAATGTACAGATTGGTATTGTCAGTTATACCATGCATTCCATCTTTGATGTGAATGAATGTAATCGAGGGGAAGGGGGGGTGTTGACAGATGTCGAAGATGTCAGGCCTTTCATTGACCGTCATTTGCGCACCTGGAAAACAGGTATTTATGGTGGGCAAAGCAAAAATGGCAAGCGTGCGCTCTATGCGCCATCCCGGCTGGGGGGAGTGAAAGCAGAAATAAAAGGCTATTTGGGAGAGGGGGCCTATTTGAACCTGTATGATGGCAATGGGCTGCTGGTTCGTCGAGTTCATGGCCGTTTTGACCAGTCGTTTGATGTTGCCGGGAGTTACCTTACTGCTGAAATGTCAGGGGGGGATAGTAACCGAAAAACAGATGAGTTCAGTGTTGCTATTTCACCTGCTCAAATTCCAGAAGACAGTGAGCTCGGGTCATTTCTATCCAATGACGAACGAGTTCTATGGAAAACGGGTTTCTATGGAATCAATGAAGATAGAGCCTCTCCTTGGTTGGAGGCTGAAGATAGCAGTAACCTTTATGTTGAAGTTGATGTGAGCCTGGATCAGGATGGCTCCATACTTTTTAACGACCATGTGTTTGATGACACTCTGATCTTATACGATGAGAATAATAACGAGATTCATCGTTTTACCGGCGATGTTAAAACGTCTTTCGTGGTGTCTTCAAAAAAAGTCTTTGCAAGGTTGTTAACTAACGGTAACAGGGGGGGGCAAAGTCTCGGGGGTAAGGTTTCGGTTTCATCTTATCAGACCAGTGCGCCAGTGACTGACTGGATGGCAGGAGCATCGGGTGGTCATGATCAGGTGGTCTCCCCTGAGCTGTCAAAGCCTGGTGCCAAGGCATTGAAGGTGCATATCAGAGGCCGGACAAAAAAAATGCAGGGCTTTGTGTCCATTCATGATGTATTTGGCAATGAGGTGACACGAATTAGTGGTGCTATCGATCATACGGTCTTTGTCTGGGGAGATCGGGTGATTGCGACAGTGAATGGGCGCCATAAGGGGGATAAGTCTGCCGTATCCGTTTCTGTTGAGGAATATAACCCGGATTCTGGCTCATCTTATTATCGGGCCTCCAACCCTATACACCAGGCTGCCTACGAGTACACCGAAGATTCTGAAGCCTGGCAGACGGGGATATATGGTCGTTATGAGAACAGAGCTTCAAAGCCGCTTTCTATTCGTGGGGCAGAATCATTACGCGTCCAGGTGCACGGGTATCTTGGTGCCAAGGATTATATTGCTATCAATGATGCTTCCGGTAATGAAGTGGTTCGGATGTATGGATACATTGATCAGGGGACTACTCTGGTGATTGCCGGAGACACAATTACTGCGAGACTGGTATCCAGGGATTCAATGCCCGGAACCGGCGCTCAGGTGACGGTTACTGATAATAAGGGAAGGCCAGTTTCGCATTGGTACACAGGACACTATGGTAATAATCAGGTGATTCGGTCACCGGACTTGATGGTGCCAGGGGCCCAGTTCATGGGAGTAGTTGTCAAAGGCAGTACAGAGCATAAGTATGACTTCATTTCTATTTATGATAGGAGTGGGCATCTGGTACGTCAGGTTAGTGGCGATATTGATGATGCATTTTATGTAAAGGGTGACGCGATAACTGCGAAGCTGGTATCGGATGAAAATCTTTCAGGTGCAGGAGTCTTGGTGTCTGTGAAACCGGCTGATAGTGAGGAGGTTGGAAAACAGGCGGCTGGTTTCGAGGTAGAAGAAGATAGCATCATTTGGAGTACGGGGGAGTATGGAAAAAATGAAAACAGGCCTTCACCTGACCTGGTTCTTCCTGGTGCCAGTGCCCTGAGGGCCAGTGTTACCGGGGGCCTGAATGCAGGGCAGGACTTCCTGACTCTCTATAGTCTGGGGGGGGCTGAACTCAAGCGCCTGACGGGTGAATTGAATCACTGTTTATATATTCCCGTGGGCGGAGTGAAAGGGGTGTTGGCTTCCACGGATAAAACACCATTGGCAGGCGTAATGTTGACTCTGACCCTCCATAATCCCGATGTATGCTCTGTAGAATGGCCTGATGATGCCTGCCAGGGTGTGTTGCCGGACAAGCCGTTTACCCTTTCCTTTATTCATGCGCAGGCAATAGCGGTCAAGGGGGAAGGGGAAAATCTTGATCAGGAAAGTAACCTGCGCTTCATCACTCCCAAAGGGGAGTTCATGATTCCGCTGACGGGGCTTACGACGGCCGTTAATTTTGAAACGGACAATGTAGAGCTTACAGCGCCTCTGGTGGAGACTACTGGCCAAACACTCTTTTCAGTTGCCGTTTCCGGGTGGCAGGTGAGTGGCAATGCTCCAGCGACCTGGTCTATTCCACCGTTGTCGATTTCTGGACAAAAAGCGCTACTGGTTCGCTTGAAAGGACAAATGTTGGCCCAGGACGGTTTTGTCTCAATCTTTGATATGAATGGTGATCTTGACACGCGGGTTAGTGGTGACCTGGATGGGGATAGGGGGGTCTGGGGGGACTGCATCAGGCTGGAGGCAAACTCTATACCAGAGAGGACGTTGAGCGTCACTCTTCTCCCAGAAGAGCCAGGCCTGATAAAGTATGTCACTCCTTCCGGGGCTATAAAAAATGACGGTAAGGTTGTTTGGAGGGCTGGCATGCACAGGGGGAATGAAAACAGACAGTCTCCAGTATTGACCGCTGGTGAACCTGGGGGCAGGTTGCTTGTTAGTGTTGCGGGTGATCTCCGGGACGGTCAGGACTATTTATTGATTCTGGATGATTCCGGTGAGGAGTTGAAGCGATTAACCGGCAGTATCGATACTGTCTTTGTGGTTGATTGCGCAAATATCACGGCAACATTGCTCACAGACCATGAAGGCCCTGGGCCAGGTATCACTGTGGAGGTGTCCAGTTATGAAGATGCCAATAGTGCTGGTGGGTTGTCAGCTTCAGGAAAGGTGATGTTATTGGTTATTTTTACTGGCTTACAGCTGTTTTAGGGCAGGCTTGATCGTGATCTGGGTTTTGCTGTTATGGTCTTTCTATTTCAGCCAGTCGTGAAGGAGAGGAAAGGACTGACAAGGTTACTGCCATTGTATACAATGGCGCCTAACCTCCAGCTATGGATGGCTGTGAGAGTCGTACGTATCGAATAAGTAATAACAATCCCGCAAGGGCACGAAAATGACAATCTGGAGAGCGTAATGGCGGTTGAGCGCACGTTATCAATTATTAAACCTGATGCAGTAGCCAAGAGTGTCATCGGTAAAATTCTGAGCCGCTTTGAAGAGGCGGGCCTGAATATCGTAGCCAGTAAAATGATTCATTTGTCGACGGAGCAGGCGGGTGGTTTTTACGCTGAGCATAAAGAGCGTCCCTTTTATAATGACCTGGTGGCTTTCATGACCTCCGGGCCGGTTGTAGTTTCTGTTCTTGAGGGTGACAATGCGGTGGCTCTCAATCGTGAGTTGATGGGTGCCACCAATCCTGCCGAAGCGGCTGCAGGCACTATACGGGCGGATTTTGCCCGGACGATAGATGAAAATGCGGTTCACGGCTCTGACTCACCGGCCTCTGCGGCCCGTGAGGTGGCTTATTTCTTTGAAAATTCGGAAATCTGCCCAAGAACGCGGTAACGCGTGGGAGCCTGTCGTAAGCCGACAGGTTGCTTGAGCCCGAGAACAGTTTGTGTTGATCATTGAGCCATCAGAGGGGGACCTCTGGTGGCTTTGAGGTATAGAAATGTCAGAAATGATCGAGCTTGTTCCCGATCAGGAGTGTTCAGTCCAGAGCCCTTCATTTCAGGAGAAGGTGAACCTGCTGGGCCTTTCCAGAAAAAAGATGGAGGACTGGTTTCTAAGCTTTGGTGAGAAAAAGTTCCGGGCGGAGCAGGTGCTGAAATGGATTCATCATCACCGGGTCGATGATTTTGATGACATGACCAATATCAGCAAAGCACTGCGTGAGCGGCTGAAAGCCACTGCACAGATCCGTGGGCCAGAAGTGGTCAGCAGCCACTTTTCTGAAGACGGGACCTGCAAGTGGGTTGTTCGGGTAGCCAGTGGCAGCTGTGTGGAAGCCGTATTCATACCCGACGGTGGCCGGGGAACACTCTGTGTTTCATCCCAGGCAGGATGCTCTCTGGACTGCAGTTTTTGCTCAACGGGAAAGCAGGGTTTTAATTCCGATCTGACAGTGGCAGAAATCATTGGTCAGGTCTGGCTGGCCGCGCGGCATTTTGGCAACGTACCTGCCAAAGCGGACCGTTCAATCACCAATGTTGTCATGATGGGCATGGGCGAGCCCCTGATGAATTTTGACAATGTGGTCGATGCCATGGACCTGATGATGGACGATCTTGGCTATGGCCTGTCCAAGCGTCGGGTGACTCTGAGTACCTCCGGCGTGGTTCCGGCATTGAGGAAGTTGAGTGAGGTGTCCAATGTGTCCCTGGCGGTATCTCTTCATGCCCCAAATGATGAACTCAGGAACCAGCTGGTTCCCATTAACCGAAAGTACCCTCTGAGCGAGCTGTTGGCCGCGATCGATCACTATATGGGAAGTCTGACCGACAGTAAGCGGGTGGTTACCATTGAGTACACGCTGCTGGCGGGTGTCAATGATCAGCCGGTTCATGTCCAGCAGCTGATTCATCTGTTGAAGGATGTACCCTGCAAGATTAATCTGATTCCCTTCAATCCATTTCCTCATTCCGGCTACGAAAGGCCCAGTAATAACGCTGTGAGGCGTTTTCAGGAAGGCCTGCAGCAGGCAGGCTTTAATGTGACTGTCCGCAAAACCAGAGGCGATGATATTGATGCCGCCTGTGGTCAGCTGGTGGGGAATGTCATGGATAAAACGCGTCGGAGTGAGCGGTATCGGGCAGGGCGTGAAGCCACAGCAGAATGTTGAGATCTTTTTGAGTTCTCTGGGAGCGCCTGAAGCTGGCAGGGAAGGTTGAATCGCACTCTGCTCTGGATCACAGGCTCTGAACAGCATATTCTAGAGCTTATTATTATCGCCGTGAAAAACCGTCTGCTTTCTCGTTTTTCACGGATAAGGGTGGCGCAGAGTGATTCGCTTGCGCCTGGGGCATAGGATTGACTGCGGGGATAAGCATGGGGGGCAAACTGAAGCCCATTGCATTAGGGCTGCTGTTTTCGGCACTCAGTGGCTGTGTCAGCACAGACAGTAGGCCGCTTAATGAAAATCAGGCGGTGGCTGATTATATGAAGCTGGCCCGGGGTTACATTGAGCAGGGCTATACCGAAAAAGCGGTCAAGCCCTTGAAGCGGGCTCTTGAAATTGAACCAGGTTCGGTCAGTGCTCTTGGGATGCTGGGGATGGCTTACCAGCTGCAAGGGGAGTATGACCTTGCTGAAGAAGCTTTCAAGAAGGCATTGTCCAGGGATCCGAAGGCGTCAGATGTTCGCAACAATTACGGGGCTTTTCTGTTCAGTCAGAACCGGCTGCAGGAAGCCTACCGGCAGTTTGAAATCGCTTCAGAGGATGTTTCCTATTCCCAGAGAAGCCGTACCTTTGAGAATATGGGGGTTGTCTCCCTGCGTCAGGGAAACCGGCAGAGGGCCGAGGAGCATTTTATCCGGGCTTTGAGGTTGAACCGGAATCTGCCCCGTGCCAACCTTGAGCTGGCTTCCTTCTATTTTGAAGCCGGTGATCAAAGAAAAGCGTGGCAGTATTACCAGGCTTTTACCGGGTTGTCGAAGCAAAATGCCCGAAGCTTGTTGCTGGGGATTAAAATAGCCCGGGCCAACGGGGATCGAAGTAAATCGGCCAGTTATGCGCTGCAGCTGGAAAGGCTTTATCCGCAATCCCGGGAGCTGAAGCAATATCGGAGTCGGACGGGCTATGACTACTGAAACACCTCCGGTGGACACTTCCACCGAACCTCTGTCCCCCGGAGCTGCTCTGAAACAAGAGCGGAACCGTAAGGGCCTTTCCCTGGCAGAAGTGGCCCAGAGTCTGAAAATTACTGAGCGTTATGTCCAGGCTCTGGAAGAAAATGCTTTCGATGACTTACCACAGCTGGCGTTTGTCCGGGGATATATTCGAAATTATGCCCGGCTTCTTGAAATGGATGCGGAGGCTGTGGTCCGGGGATTCGACAATTTTGCAGAGCTTGACAGTGAGGCGCTGTCAACGCTCAAGGGTGGCAGTCCTGAGGAGCAGCTCAGGGCTCACTCTGCGCCGTCCCCTTTGTATGCCCTGGCGTTGCTGGTGATCATCCTTCTTGGTGGTGCCAGCTACTTTGTCTGGAATAGCTATCTTTCCGGTGAAGCTCTGTCGGGTGAGGCGTTGCCCGGTGATGCTCTTGTGGATGAATCCGATGAACTGCTGACCCCTGATAGCCAGGTTCAGGTGGGCTCTGAGTCCAGCCTGGAATTAATGGAGGAGGCTGTGCCGGCTCAGGCACCGGAAACCGGGGCAGAAACCTCGGACAAAAACGGTGAGCCTGATTCTGCCTCAACGGACGAACAGTTATCCGTTAGTCCTGTTGAGTCGCCGTCTTCCGAGCCCTCTTCCAGTGCCATTGAGGAGGAGGTAGAGACAGTCCCGGCTGAGCCTGCTGTGGAATCGGGGGCTCCGCTTTCCATGACGTTTTCCCAGGACTGCTGGGTTGAAATTCGGGATGCGGACGGGAAAATTTTGATCTCAAGCGTCCAGAAGGCCGGCACCTCTATTAACCTTCATGCGGTGGCGCCGGTCAGTGTTCGCCTGGGTAATGCCCCGGGTGTTTCAAATATTCTGTTTGATGGCAAACCGGTGGGTCTTCCCGGGGCAGGAAAAAGAGTCGCCAGCCTTTTGCTTAAGCCTGGAAGGCAGGGTTGAGTTCTTGCCTGAGGTGGTTTCAGAAAGTGGTTGAATAACCGTTGTTTCTTATGTATGCAGAGCCTTTTCGGGAGCGGTTGTTTTCCCAATGAAATGACCTTTCGGGATTGTCAGGGAAAGGCTTCAGCGGTTATAGTGGCTGACTTTTTCGGGCCATACACCCGCCCGGCCTTCGGATGAAAAGGAATGAGTGTTATCTGGCGTAGCTCCATGAGGAGGTTGCCGCTTTTCTGTCGCTAAGCCTTTGAGGGTATACGTGGTGTTGGTATCAAGGTATCAGAGGACAAACTAACTTGGCCAAGCAGCTCCAAGCCATCCGTGGAATGAATGATATTCTGCCAGAACAGACACCCGTCTGGCAGTACCTGGAAAGCCAGGTTCGCTCGGTACTGACCACCTATGGTTACCAGGAAATACGGGTGCCCATTGTTGAAAACTCTGCGCTTTTCAGTCGCGGTATAGGAGCGGGCACCGATATTGTTGAGAAAGAGATGTACACCTTTGAAGATCGCAATGGTGACCGGCTTTCTCTGCGTCCCGAGGCAACCGCCGGGGTCGTTCGCTCAGGCATCCAGCAAGGCCTTCTTTACAATCAGGTGCAGCGCCTCTGGACATCTGGTCCCATGTTCCGCTATGAGCGCCCCCAGAAGGGTCGCTATCGCCAGTTTCACCAGATCAGTGTTGAAGCCTACGGCATGAAAGGGCCGGATATTGATGCGGAAATGATACTGATGACTGCAAGGCTCTGGCGGCAGCTGGGGTTAACGGAGCATGTCACCCTTGAACTGAACTCCCTGGGAACTCTTGAGGCCCGACAGCGCTATCGTGAGGCTCTGGTGGGTTACTTGAAAGGGTATGCAGACCAGCTGGATGAAGACAGCCAGCGCCGTCTGGAAATCAACCCCCTGAGAATTCTTGACAGTAAAGACCGGTCAACCCAGAAAATTGTTGCCGATGCCCCGGTGCTTTTTGACTATCTGGATGATGAATCAAAGGCTCACTTCGAACAGTTAAAGCAGATTCTCGATCAGGCCGGTATTGCCTATACGGTGAATCCGAGACTGGTGAGAGGGCTGGATTACTATGGGCGAACCGTGTTTGAATGGGTGACGGACAGCCTGGGAGCCCAGGGGACGGTTTGTGCCGGCGGTCGATACGACGCTCTGGTGGATATGCTCGGTGGCAAGCCAACCCCGGCGGTGGGTTTTGCTATGGGTATAGAGCGCCTGGTGCTGATGCTGGAAACGGTTAACCGGGTACCTGACCGTGTCAGCAATGATGTGGATATTGCTGTGGTAGCGGTGGGCGATCGGGTCAGTCATCAGGTGTTGCCGGTTGTAGAGTCTCTCAGGGATGAGCTATCTTCCCTGAAGCTTATGGTAAATTGTGGCGGCGGTGGTTTTAAAAGCCAGATGAAGCGTGCGGATCGAAGCGGTGCAGCTTTTGCTCTTATTATCGGGGAGGATGAGCTGGCGTCTGGAACCGCCACCGTTAAATCACTCAGAACAGATGAGCCTCAGCAGCAGTTGGAACTCTCTGCCGTGGCGAATTATTTGCGGGAACAATTTCAGGAGTAAAGGGTGAGCTACCAATCCGATGAAGAGCAGGTGGAACTGCTCAAAAGCCTCTGGAAAGACTATGGGCAGCCGGTTGTTCTTGCCGTAGCTATTACCCTTGCTGGAGTCTCAGGTTATAAATACTGGAATAAGGTGCAGCATGACCAAGCTGCTGAAGCTTCTGCCCTTTATCAGAACCTGCTGGATACCCTGGGTCAGCAGGCACCACAACAGGCTGCTTTGACGAAAGAGCAGAAAGCCACCGTGAGCCATGTGGTGAAAACCCTTCAGGATGATTTCACGGATAGCCGTTATGCCCAGTTTGCAACGCTTTTCCAGGCCCAGCAGCAGGTGCTGGATGATCAGCTGACTGAGGCAAGAGCATCCCTCGAATGGGTGCTGGCCCGGAAGCCCGGGGATCAAATAGAGACCATGACCAGTGTACGTCTTGCCCGTGTCTTGCTGGGGGAGTCCGATGATAACGCCCGGAAGGCCCTGGATGTTCTGGACGGTTTAAAGGTGGATAAGGCCTATGGGGCGACCATTGAGTCAGCCCGGGGAGATGCTTATCTGGCTATGGGACAGAAAGCGGAGGCGGAAGCCGCTTATCAAAAGGCCCTGGATACGGCCCGTGATAACGGTGAAAACCGGCCTCTGCTGCAATTAAAACTGGATGATCTGGCCGCAATGGCTCCACAGGAGGGATAACAGCATGGAGAGGTTTTTCAGGGGCTCATTAATCCTGCTAATGGCGCTGGGCCTGTCTGCCTGTAGCCTGTTTTCATCGGATGAAGAGGAAGTGCGCACTCCGAAACCCCTCCAGGCCATTACCGAGACGGTTCAATTGACCAAGGCCTGGTCCAGGAATGTTGGGAAAGGGGTTGGTGACCGTTTCGAAAGCCTGACGCCGGCGATTTCCGGTGATGTTGTTTTTGTCAGCGATGCTGAAGGTAATGTGCTTGCCCTGAACCGGGAAACCGGTAAGGAGCTCTGGAAGCGGAGGCTGGAAAATACCCGGGTTGGCGGTGGTGTCAGTGCCGGGGCCGGCATGGTTCTTCTGGGCACGCTCAGTGGCGAAGTGGTGGCGCTGAGCCAGGAAGACGGCAAGGACCTCTGGAAGACCCGTGTCAGTAGTGAAGTGCTCAGTTCCCCGGTGACTGACGGTGCTTTTGTGGCCGTTCAGAGCATTGATGACCGTCTGACGGTGCTCAATGCCCTTACCGGGGAATTGCTCTGGCGGCAGGATACCCTTCAGCCGGCCCTGACCCTGAGAGGGTCCGCGGAACCACTGTTGTATCGTGAGGCTGTTTTTGCCGGTTTTGCCAGTGGCGAGGCAAAGGCATTCAGGCTGGAAAACGGGGCGCCGCTCTGGAGCAGTCGGGTTGCCGTTCCTAAAGGCAGTACTGAGCTGGAAAGGATGGTGGATATCAAGGGAGCTCCCCTGATGGTGGGAGACTCTCTCTATCTGGCCAGTTTCCAGGGTAATGTTGCGAACCTGGATGTTTACAGTGGCCGGGTTCGCTGGTCCAAGGAAATGTCCACCTACAAGGGGATGGCGGAGGGATTTGGCTCTCTCTATCTGACCAGTGAAGACAGTTATGTCAGTGGCCTTGACCAGAGAACCGGAGCTTCCAGCTGGAGGCAGGAAAGTCTTGAGTACCGTCAACTGACGGCTCCGGCAGCGTTCAGCAGCTATGTGGTGGTTGGCGACCTGGAAGGGTATGTTCACCTGCTCTCTCAGGTGGATGGCAGCCTGTCCGGGCGGTTCAAGGTTGACTCTTCTGCAATCAAGGCTCAGCCGCTGGTGGACGGCGATTTGATCTTTATCATGACTTCCGATGGGGAGTTAATAGCGCTTAAACAGAAAGCAGCGGATAAGAAGTAACTGACTGCAGGCTCCTGGAGCTTGCGTTGGACTGTTGCTTGCCTTGTTAAAGTGGTTGCCGGGCTGACCCTGTTTGGGGTCAGCCCTTTTCGATTCTGGATGGTTATGAGGCAGGGCTTCTGCTCATGGCTGTCAGTAGACTGGGAGGCGTTCTCCCAGGATGTTTGTGGTAGAAAATATGGTTCCTGTTATAGCCCTCGTGGGTCGTCCCAATGTCGGCAAATCCACGTTGTTTAATCGCCTTACCCGTTCCCGGGATGCATTGGTGGCAAACGTTGCCGGGCTAACCCGCGACCGGAAATACGGTGAGGGCAAGGTCGGGTCGGTCCCTTATATTGTGGTCGACACCGGTGGGATTTCCGGCGATGAGGAAGGCATTGACTCCGCCATGGCGGAACAGTCCCTGGCCGCTATTGAGGAAGCGGATGTGGTTCTGTTTCTGGTGGATGCGAGGGCGGGGCTGACAGCCGCCGATGAAATGATCGCCATGCACCTCCGTAAACAGGGTAAGCAGTACCATCTGGTCATGAATAAGGTCGACCGGGTGGATGGGGATCAGGCAGAAGCGGATTTTGCGGCACTGGGTATTGGTTCCGCCTTCCATATCGCTGCCGTTCATGGTCGAGGTGTCAGTGGCATGATCAATGAGGTGCTTTCTGGACACATGGAGGTCGATGAGGCCTCTGAAGATGCTGAAGAGTTGCCAGAGACCAAAGCGCGTGGGATCAAGATCAGTATTGTGGGACGCCCTAATGTGGGTAAATCCACCCTGGTTAACCGCATGCTGGGTGAAGACCGGGTGGTGGTGTATGACCAGGCAGGTACCACACGGGACAGTGTGTATATCCCATTTGAACGGTTTGAGCAGGAATACACGCTGATTGATACGGCGGGTGTCCGGCGCCGTGGCAAGGTATCAGAGGCCATTGAGAAGTTTTCGGTCATCAAGACATTGCAGGCTATTGAAGACGCCAATGTGGTGGTTCTGGTGATGGATGCCCGTGAAGGGATCGTTGAGCAGGATCTGCATCTTCTGGGGTTTGTGCTGGATGCCGGACGTGCAGTGGTCCTGGCGGTCAATAAGTGGGATGGCATGCAGGAAGAGCAGAAAAACCAGGTCAAGGAAGAGCTGAAGCGCCGTCTGGGCTTTATTAACTATGCCCGTCTTCATATGATCTCTGCAAAGCATGGCACTGGAGTGGGGCATTTATACGATTCCATTGAAGAGGCCTATGAGTCCGCTACTGCCAAACTGTCCACGAACCGTCTAACGCGAATTCTGGAAGATGCCGTCAGTGAACATCAGCCACCCATGGTCCGTAATCGCCGGATCAAGTTACGTTACTGCCATGCGGGGGCAATGAATCCACCTACCATCATCATTCACGGTAACCAGACAGAGTCGGTTCCGGATTCCTATCGGCGCTATCTTGAAAACACCTTCCGCAAGGTGCTGAAGATCATGGGGACACCGATTCGTATCGAATTCCGTTCCTCTGAAAATCCTTTTGCTGCAGAAAGCGCAGCAGGAAAAGAGGATCAGCGCCGATATCACCGCAAACGCCGTGTTGAAAAGTCAGCGCAGCATGCCAAAGGCAAGCGAAAACAGCGGTCTTCATAAGGTAGTTCAAGTGATTTCCAGGCTTCTGGCCTGGAAGTCTGAGTTGTCTTACCCGTTTCGCTTTATAGGGGGGGAGTAATGGAAGGCAACTTGTTTGAGAACATCCCGGCAGACTTGCCAGAAGAGTTGTTTGAAACTCTGGCGCGTTCTGACCAGGTCAAAATTGAGCGTATTGTCTCTCGTGGCCACCGGACGCCAGAGGGCGAGTGGTATGACCAGTCCTGGAGTGAGTGGGTTGTTTTGCTCAGCGGTTCTGCGCGGTTGACCCTGGATGGGCAGAGTCAACCGGTAGACTTGAAGCCCGGGGACTACCTGTTGTTGCCAGCGGGGCTTCGGCACCGGGTGGAGTGGACTGATCCGGATAAAGACTCCATCTGGCTGGCGGTGCATTTCTGATCGTTGTGCCTTTTGAGGTTTTTGTCGTTCTGTGGCTTGAGTTTGCAACTAAACTGTCAATAAACACCAGGCAGGGAGCTAGGGATGGCAGGTATTCAATCAGCAGGAAGCACTAATCATGTTACCCGGGGGTTAACGGGTGACCCCGTGGATAAAAAGAATAACCCGCCGGGAGAGAAGTACATTCCTTCTGGTGACTCTTTGCGAAAGGATGCAAAGTCCCTCCGTGATTGTAAAGTAAAGGTGTCTGATCCTCCCCCTCCAGCCAATGTCGGCATTGGCAAGCTTATTAAATCGAATGATAAGGAAGTGAAACCCCTGGTTGACCTGCTGACACAGGTTGTCGCCAATGATCAAAACCCTGCAGTAACATTTGAACGAGTTTGCCATATTTTGCAGGCCAATCCTCCTTACAAGGGCGCGATGCTTGTCCAGCAGGAGTTGTTACAGTGTGCTGGCGAAGCTTTGTCTAAGTTATCTCTTCAGAACCGGCTGCCTGATATTAGCAGTATGCCGACCAGTCTTTTCAATCAATTGTGGAATCTTGATGATGATCAGCTGAGAGTAGTGCTGGTGGCATGGCTGCAAACATTTGATGAAAGATATCAGGTTGATTTTGTAGCATCTTTGGCGAAGGAGAGAGCTGAAAGTGGCCTTCCGTTTATGGAGCAAGGGGTTGAATTGTCCGCCGCTTTATGTGGTTTGGATGCTTCATCAGGCAATTTTACCGATCAGGCTAAAGCAGAATGCTTTGTTGATCTGATGACCATTTTTTTAGGAGCTGATCCTCAAGAAAAGGTTATTGAAAATGCCGTTGAGTTATTGTCCCTCGCTCATGAGCGAGGTGGGCTGAGTGGTGCTGTATTGGATGCAATTTGGCATCGGGCTTGTCATTTGGCAATGATGGGTGACTTGGCGGCAGTGCCAGACACGAAGGAGATTCTTCCTGAGGTGGTTGCAGGGTTTCAGACTATGGGGCTTGAGCCCAGTGGTGACCCTGATGATTCCAGTGATGTTGCTTATGCCATACAGGGGAAAATGGCCAGCTTGTTGCTGAAGAAATCCAAAGGCGTTAAGGGCTTTGAAGAGCTGGCTCGCTTGTATGTGAATCTGGGGCCTGAAATTCAGCGGTATAACCTTCAGTTTGAGAATCCCGCAGAAAGAAAAGTGATGTTGTTTGATAAGCTTTCCAGTTCTAAATATGAGCGATATCTAACCCCTGACGCTGCGGCTGAATTAAGTAAAGCGGAAACCGTGCAGGATACCGTTGACTGGTTGTGGAAGCACAGGCTGCCAGGTTTTCCGCCGTCGATGATGGTTGGTGAGAGTGTGGTCGAATTGGAACAAGATGGCTTAATAATAAAAGCTGTGAAAACAATCACGCCGAAGTTTCTGATTGCCTTGAGCGAAGCAGATCAAACGCAGAGGAAAGAAGTGCTTATAGAAAGGGGGTGGGAGCCGGTTGAGAGCCTGGGGCAGGCTGATGGTGACCAGCGGAAGAGTATGGCCTGCAGGGATTTTCTGGGGAGATGGTTGCTGAAGGGGTTGAAATGAAGGGCATAGCGGGAGGCTTTTCTGCCTCCTTTCAATGAGATTGAAACTGTTGTTATGAGTGAACCAGTTTTTTTACCTCACACAGAGCCTCCCCCTGGTGGAACCGGGTCGTGATTTCATCCCCTTTTTTCAGCTGATGGCTGTCCTGAATGACCTCTTCTCCTTTCCTTGCAATGCTGTAGCCCCGTGAAAGTGTCGCCAGGGGGCTGACGGCGTTTAATTGCCCCGACAGGCTTTTCAGGTGAAGCCTGCGGTTCCCGATACTGTTGAGGATGGATTGACTGAGTTTCTGTTTCAGGTGCTGGTACCGAAGGCTGAGCTCATTGAGTTTTTGGGATGGGTTGTTATGAAGCACTTGTTCCCGGCTATTGTTGAGCCGTGACTGTGCTCGCTCCAGCTTTAGAATCATGGCCTGTTTCAGCCGGATCTCCAGGTCATCCAGCCTTTGGCTGTTTTCTCTCAGTCGCTCACCCGGGTGGCGAAGTCGGCTGCTGACGCCAGTGAGTTTCTGGCGGGCCAGCTGAAGGTGATGGCGGGTCATGGTCGTCAGCTTTCTTTCCAGCAGGTTGAGCTGATCCAGCAGAGCCAGGCGATCAGGGCTCAGTACTTCTGCGGCGGCTGATGGGGTGGGGGCCCGGTAGTCGGCGACAAAATCGGAGATGGTAAAATCAATCTCATGACCAACGGCGCTGACCACCGGACACGGGCAGTCTGCAATCGCCCGGGCTACCATTTCTTCGTTGAATGGCCAGAGATCCTCCAGTGAGCCGCCGCCCCGCCCGATAATGATGACATCAAAGCGTCCGCTCTGGCGGGCGATCTGCAATGCCTTCACCAGTTCATGTTTTGCCTGGTCGCCCTGGACTGAGCTGGGGATGACGGTAACCGGTATAGAAGGGAAACGACGTTTAAGAACGGTCAGTATGTCCCGGATGGCTGCACCTGTGGGGGAGGTGATCACCCCGATATGTTTTGGGTGTTCCGGAAGAGGGCGTTTTCTTTCGATGTCAAAAAGCCCTTCTTCCGCCAACTTCAGTTTCAGTTTCTCAAACGCTTTCTGAAGGGCTCCCGCACCGGCGTCTTCCATGTGATCAACGATCAGCTGGTAGTCTCCTCTGCCTTCATACAGGCTGACCCGCCCCCTGACCAGCAACTGCATGCCTTCAGCGGGAATGAATTTCAGTGCCTGGTTCCGGTTTCTGAACATGGCGCAGCGAACCTGGGAGCGGCTGTCCTTCAGGGTAAAATACCAGTGCCCCGAGCTGGGGCGGGCGAGGCCGGACAGCTCACCTTCAACGCGGACGTTATTGAAACTCATTTCCAGCAGGCGGCGTGCTTTGCCGTTCAGTTCACTGACGGAGAGGGGGGATGGCGCTTCAGGAAGGTTGTTGTTTGCGAATCGGGTGGTATGCATGCCGGGGTCTTGTGTTCAGGGAGCCGGGTTCTATTCTGCCTGATCTGGTCAGGATGTGAAGCGACATTTCTGGTCTGGCTCTGTTGAAATAAGTGGGTTGCAAGGGGTTGCCTGCCAGGGCTGACAAAAAAGCGTGGAAGTGGTTTAGTTATCTGCCCTGAATAGGGTATACTTGTCCGAATTTTTTCCCCGTAATCCCTTTAATCTTGGTAACAGGCAATGCTGAGAATTGCACAAGATGCGCTCACTTTTGATGATGTACTCCTCCTCCCCGGCTACTCCGAAGTTCTCCCCAAAGACGTCTCCCTGAAAACCCGACTGACTCGCGACATAGAGCTGAATATCCCCCTCATCTCTGCGGCCATGGATACCGTGACCGAAGCGAATCTGGCCATTGCCATGGCCCAGGAAGGCGGCATCGGTATTATTCACAAGAACATGACGCCTGAGCAGCAGGCCAATGAAGTTCGTAAGGTCAAGAAGCATGAAAGTGGTGTGGTTAAAGACCCCATTACCATTGATGCCAGCGCTTCTGTCCGTGATCTGCTGGAATTGACTGCCCGGCACCGCATTTCCGGAGTGCCAGTGCTCTCCGGTGATGACCTGGTGGGCATTGTCACCAGCCGGGATGTCCGGTTTGTCTCCAATCTTGATAAAACCGTTTCCGAGATCATGACCCCCAAAGACGGCCTGGTGACCGTCAAGGAAGGTACCGATCAGGAAACCGTCCGGAAGCTGTTGCACAAGCATCGGATTGAAAAAGTGCTGGTGGTGGATGACCACTTCAATCTGGTGGGCATGATGACCGTCAAGGACATCAAGAAAGCCCAGGAATATCCCAATGCCTCCAAGGACAGCCACGGTCAGCTCCGCGTTGGTGCGGCGGTTGGTACCGGGCCGGAAACGCCTGACCGGGTGGCTGCGCTGGTGACTGCTGGTGTTGACGTGATTATTGTGGACACCGCTCACGGTCACTCCAGAGGGGTGATTGATCGGGTGAAGTGGGTGAAGGAAAATTATCCCCAGGTTCAGGTTATCGGTGGCAATATTGCTACGGCTGCAGCGGGTAAGGCGTTGGTTGAAGCGGGTGCTGACGGGGTTAAGGTGGGCATTGGTCCCGGTTCTATCTGTACCACCCGGATTGTGACCGGGATTGGCGTGCCGCAGATCAGTGCCGTAGCCAATGTCGTGGAAGCACTGAAAGGAACCGGTGTTCCTGTGATTGCTGATGGTGGTATCCGTTTTTCCGGTGACCTGGCCAAGGCGATTGTGGCTGGAGCCAATACCGTCATGCTGGGAAGTATGCTGGCCGGTACTGAAGAAGCGCCAGGCGAGGTTGAGCTTTATCAGGGGCGGAGCTACAAAGCCTATCGGGGCATGGGCTCTCTTGGGGCCATGTCTCAGGCTTCCGGCTCCAGTGACCGCTATTTCCAGAACGCCGATGAGGGTGCCGAAAAACTGGTGCCGGAAGGCATTGAAGGCCGTGTTCCCTATAAAGGCCCTCTTCATGCCATTATCCATCAGATGGTGGGCGGCTTGAGAGCGGCCATGGGCTACACCGGCTCTGGGGATATGGACACCATGAGAACCCGTCCGGAGTTCGTTAAGGTGACCAATGCCGGCATGGCCGAATCCCACGTTCATGATGTCACCATTACCAAGGAAGCACCCAATTACCGGGTTGGCTGACGGGTATTCAGGTTCAGGCATTAAAAGCAGCCGGGCAGGTTTCCTGACCCGGCTGATCATTATTCATGGTTCGGGTGAGCGGTTTTTCCCGCTCATGGCGGTTCCATTCATGGCATTAGATGACTCAGAGAACAATCATGTCCCAGGATATTCACGCAGAGCGCATACTGATTCTTGATTTTGGCTCTCAATACACCCAGCTTATTGCTCGTCGTGTCCGTGAGATCGGGGTTTACTGTGAACTTCATCCCTATGATATGGATGATGAAGCGATCCGTTTCTTCCAGCCCAGGGCGGTGATTTTGTCCGGTGGCCCGGAGTCGGTGACCGGTGATGACTCCCCAAGAGCCTCCAGTGTGGTGTTTGAGCTGGGTGTACCGGTGCTTGGCATCTGCTATGGCATGCAGACCATGGCGGAGCAAATGGGTGGCAAGGTGAGCACATCCAACCTGCGCGAATTTGGTTATGCCCAGGTGGACCTGGAAGAGAAGGTTCGTCTCTTTGAAGGGATTGAAGACCATGTCGGCGAAGGGGGACGACTGAGTCTGGATGTCTGGATGAGTCATGGCGATAAAGTTTCAGCCATTCCTGAAGGTTTTGTTATTGCTGCGTCCACGGATTCCTGTCCGATCGCGGCGATGGCCTGTGAAGAAAAGCGGTTTTATGGCGTACAGTTCCATCCGGAAGTCACCCACACCAAGCAAGGGTTGCGGATTCTGGAGCGCTTTGTGATGGATATTGCCGGTTGCCAGAAGCTCTGGACCCCCGGGCAGATTATTGAAGATGCGATTGTCCGGGTCCGTGAGCAGGTAGGTGATCAGCAGGTTCTGCTGGGTCTGTCTGGCGGCGTGGACTCCAGTGTGGTGGCGGCTCTTTTGCATAAGGCCATTGGTGATCAGCTGGTCTGTGTCTTTGTGGATAATGGTCTGCTTCGCCTGAATGAAGGGGATCAGGTGATGTCCATGTTTGCCCAGAATATGGGCGTGCGGGTGATCCGTGCGGATGCAGAAGAGCTGTTCCTGGGGCGTTTGAAAGGGGTTCAGGACCCGGAAGAGAAACGGAAAATCATCGGCAATACCTTTATTGAGGTGTTTGATCAGCACGCCAGTGAATTGAATGACATCGCTTTCCTGGCCCAGGGTACCATTTACCCGGATGTCATTGAATCCGCTGGTGCCAAGACCGGTAAAGCCCATGTGATCAAGTCTCATCACAATGTGGGTGGTCTGCCGGAAGACATGAAGATGGAACTGGTGGAGCCCCTCAGGGAACTGTTCAAGGATGAGGTCCGCAAGATTGGTCTTGAGCTGGGTCTGCCCTATGACATGGTTTACCGTCACCCATTCCCCGGGCCGGGTCTTGGTGTCAGGATTCTGGGTGAGGTTCAGAAAACCTACGCAGACATTCTCCGAAAGGCCGATGCCATCTTTATCGAGGAACTGCATAATGCGGACTGGTACCACAAAACCAGCCAGGCATTTGCGGTCTTCCTGCCGGTCAAGTCGGTTGGAGTGGTCGGCGATGGGCGCCGCTATGAATACGTTATTGCTCTCAGAGCGGTGGAAACCATTGATTTCATGACCGCCCGCTGGGCGCATTTGCCTTATGAATTGCTGGAGAAAGTGTCAAACCGGATCATCAATGAAATTGAGCAAGTGTCCAGGGTGACCTATGATGTTTCCAGCAAGCCACCGGCGACCATTGAGTGGGAGTGATAAGCCTATCAGATAAACTGATGAGCTAATATCATTTTGATATGAGTCGTTGTGGTGCATAATACATCACTTCAGGGGTGACTCATTGGTCAGGAATGACCGGGTTACCCTCTGTGATCCTCTTCCCAAGTTAGAGGCGCGCCGTTGATCAGTAAGCTGGAACAGGGTGACACCGCAGTCCAGTTGAAAGGGAATGGCGCCGAAGCAAGGTTCAACGGTCAATTGATCTTGCTGGTGGTGCATCGAACAGGTGTATCACTGTCGCAGTTTTTACTGTGGAGAGCTAACGGGTACCAGAGTGCAACTTTGTGCTGATTCCAGCACAGGTCTCCTCCATGTACACCTGCCTCCTGATCCAAATACAAAAGGCTTATTCATCCTGAGGGGGTCCGCTGATTCTCATGGTGATGAATAACCCATAAGCGAGATCAGTTTTATGGAATTTTCGAGTTTCAGTGATTCGTCGTTATCATTGCTGGCGCCAGCGGTTGCCATTGTCCTTGCGGTAGTGACCCGCAAGGTTCTCTGGTCCCTGGGGGCGGGTATTCTAACGGGCAGCATGCTGCTGACCGGCTTTAATCCTCTGGCAACCCTGTCTTATGTTGCCCAGGCATTGGTGGGGGTGTTCTGGGATGAAGGCCTCAATCTGAGCAATATTTATATTCTGCTGTTTCTGGTGGTTCTGGGTATCCTGACCAGCCTGATCAGTATTTCCGGGGGGGCAAAGGCCTTTGGGGAGTGGGCCCGGAAAAGAGTCAAGAGCCGCCAGGGGTCCCAGTTATTAACGGTTGTTCTAGGGGTGATCATTTTCATCGATGACTACTTTAACAGCCTTGCCGTGGGCAGTATCAGCCGTCCCCTGACCGATCGCCACCGTGTTTCCCGGGCCAAGCTGGCCTACCTGATCGATTCAACCGCAGCTCCCATTTGTGTGATTACCCCTATTTCCAGCTGGGGGGCTTATATTATTGCCCTGATTGGCACGATCATGGCCAGTCACGGTCTGGATGGCGGCAGCCCGATATCTTCGTTCCTGTCCATGGTGCCCATGAACCTATATGCGGTATTTGCACTGGCACTGGTCTTGTGTACAGCCTCAATGGATTTAAATGTGGGTCCAATGAAGACCCATGAGAATAATGCCATGGCCGGGGTGCTGTTTGATCACAACAAGGGCAACCCTCCCGGTGCTCCCAGCCTGGAGGAGGATCCTAATGGTCAAGTGTCTGACCTGGTTTCGCCCATTGTTATGCTGGTGTTGGCCACCCTGGCGGCCATGATCTGGACTGGACAGCAGGCCCTTGCGGGAGAGGATTTGCCTTTCTCTATTCTGGGCGCCTTTGAAAACACCGATGTGACGTTATCCCTGATCACGGGCGGGTTAATTGGACTGGTGTTTACTGCTGGCAGGTTGATTTCCAGGCGTATTACTGGTGCCGTCTGGAAGAAAGCGTTTGTTGAAGGTGGGCGCTCAATGATGCCTGCTATTTATATTCTGGTGCTGGCCTGGATGCTGACCGGGATTATCGGTGAGCTGGAAACTGGCAAATATCTGGCAGGGCTGGTGGGTGACAGTATTTCTCCCAGCTTTCTGCCTCTGATTCTGTTTGTTGTATCGGGCATAATGGCGTTTGCTACGGGTACCAGCTGGGGAACCTTCGGGATTATGTTGCCGATTGCCGGTGATATGGCTGCCGCTGCTGAAATCTCCATGATGCTGCCTATGTTGGCAGCCGTTCTGGCTGGGGCGGTGTTTGGTGATCATTGCTCACCGATTTCTGACACTACGATTCTCTCGTCTACGGGTGCTTCCTGCCATCATATGGATCATGTTAATACCCAGTTGCCTTATGCCCTCAGCATTGCGTTGGTAGCCATGGTGGGTTATCTGGTGATGGGTGTCAGCCATTCCGTTATGGCTGGATTTGTGGCGGCAGTGGTGGCTTTCATTATCACTATTCTTGTGTTCAGACGGCTTTCTGTCGTTAATGCTTCTGTGGCCACCACCCGTCCTCTGGCCGGAGAGTAGCTACACTGAACTGAAAGAGGGGTGGGGCAGGATACCCTCCCCTGTTCTTTTTTCCTGATGGAGCACGGATGCCATGAGCCTTGAAGCCCTGATGAAGACCTTTGCTGCCCAAAAGCAGATGGGTGAACTTGAATTCAGGAGTAACCGCTTTTACCTGACCGTGGACAGTCAGATGGAAGTGGCCTGTTTCCAGGCTAATGGCAAATTTTATGTTTATGGTGTCATTGCCGAGCTTCCCGAGGATGCCCGTCAGCGGGAAGACTTGCTTAAAGGTCTGCTCCAGAAAAACCTTGCCCTGTTAATGAGTGAAAGGGTGTCCCTTTGTATTGAGCCCGAACAAAGTGTGCTGGCGATCTATCTCTGCCGCCCTATGCAGGGATTGAATGTGGACAGTATTGAGACCTCCATTGCCACGTTGGTCAATAACTTTGAACTTTTCTTAAAGTGGGCCCACCAGAATAATATGTCTCCGCCTTCTTCCTTCATGATGATGCCCTAACAGATCGAGCAGAAAGTTCGATATACAGGGTATGTCTCTAATGAAAAAAAAGCCCGGTGGTTCACCGGCACAACAACCAGGCGTTCGCGGTTCCGTTTTTGGTTGCCTTTACAGGGCTTCTGAGCTGATCGGATATAACGGCCTTCGGCGCGCTAATGATGATTTTCTGAGAGCGGTGATTCGCTATAGCCGATTCAGGGAACTCCATATTTTCTGTGAGAAAGCCGCTCTGGATGCTGTGAAGGCAAGTTGGTCAGACTTTATCCGGCGCTATGGCAGCGACAAAAAGATTCATTTCCTCCCGGCCCATGAACTTTACCGCTATTTTTCCAGTACCCGGTACGAGGTGTTTCATCAGGGGGACCCCTATATTGGTCACCTGGCTTCCCTGCGAGACGCTTACAGCCGTGAACCCTTTCCATTGACAGGCAGGGCGCACACCCTGAGTACAGACAGTCACCTTTCCCGTTCCAGGGACCTGTTGTTGTCTCCGTTAAAAAGTTGTGATGCCATTCTGTGCAGCAGTCAGGCCCAGAAAAGGGTGATGAAGCGACTTCTGGCAGCAGCCAGTGCCAGTATTTCAGATCATATCGCTGTTGCCATTCCCTATAAGGGCGAGGTTGAGTTGTTGCCGCTGGCTGTTGAACCGGATGATGCCTATCAGGGAACGCAGTCCGAAGCCCGTGAGCAGCTGGGTTATCGAGTTGACGGAACCGTCATATTGACTCTGGGAAGAATCTCTCCTGGGGACAAAATGGATCTCCATCCATTGCTATTGGTGCTGAATGACCTGGTTGAGCAACATGGACACAGCGATGTCCTGCTGGTCATTGCCGGGGCAGGGGATGCCTCCCATGAGAGTGTTCAGTCTCTGTTAAAGCAGGCTTATGCGCTGAACCTTGAAAACAGTATCCGTTTTGAGCTGTCCATTGATGATGAGCGCAAGCGTTGGTTGTATGCAGCCTGCGATATTTTTATCTCTCTGGCGGAGAACATTCAGGAAAGCTTTGGCCTTGCCCCGCTGGAAGCCATGCTTCACGGTGCGCCGGTGGTCCTCTCTGACTGGAACGGATACTCAGAGCTGGTTCAGGACGGTCATAGCGGTTTTCTGATTCATACGCTTTCCGCTGACCATGATGGTTTGAGCCGCCCCGCTGGAGCCCTGGTTGGTAGCCAGGCTCATTTGATTCAGGCCCAGGGAACAGCGGTGAATTTGAGTCAGTGTGCTGAGGTGGTTCACCAGTTGTTAACCGATGACACCTTGTTACGGCAAGTAGCCGAACAGGGGCGGGAGCGGGTGCTGCAGAACTTCTGCTGGGAGCAGGTGGTAGAAAGCTACCATGAGCTTGGAAGTCGGCTGAATAAAGAAGCGGAACAGCTGTCCTGCGCCAGCGGTCGTCCTGTGGGGTTACCCTACCAGCAGGTGTTTGCCCATTACCCCAGCGAGCAAGTCAGTGATGAGATGATGTTCATTACCACGGATCGAGGCGTTCGCAGGCTGTTGAATTCCGAGCCAGGCTTTTTTTACTCCGAACTTGAGGGATTGCTGCAACCTGAACAGGTTAATCAGCTGGCGAATGCTTGTCTTTCAGGTTGTTCACTGGGAGAGTTAAAAAATCAATATTCTCATGGGGGAGGTGAGTCAAGCAGATTGGTTTTTACCCTTCTCTGGATGTGTAAGTATCAGTTGCTGGAGGCGGGTAAACCTCAAGGGCCTCCTCTGATTTCCCAGAGAGGGCTCGTCTTGTCGGATCAAGGCAAACTGCCACGGGAGCTGCTCAGTCAGATTCATTGTACTGAACCTCACCGCTTCAAGCTGGTTGAGCCGATTTTAGCCTGGTTTGACCATCTTTGTGCTCCGATGCATGGGCAGTCCGAAAATGTATGGTTGCGTGCTGGTCTGGTGAGTCATCTGGTATCTCACTTGGACGAGCAGCTGCTCCAGGCGATCGGATGGATCAGTAATGAGTTGGGTGTCAGTGGGTATGCGGATGTGCTGGATCATATTGTCAGCAAGGGAGGGGTGGAATACCTGGCAGCTGCTTACCCTCAATGGTACCGACTGAACCGTCGCATCATTGTGAGAACGCTCAGGGATAGCCGGCGGCTGTTCCGGCGTTTTTACCATGACCGTGACGCCGTTAATGGCCTCTTTGAAACCGTCTGGAGCCAGCCTGCCAATGAGATTGTCAGGGTCGCTTTTCCTTATGGTCACTCTCCCGGCTCAGTGGTTTTGCTTGAGCTCGATAATGGGGAGAATTTGATCTACAAAAACCGGGATGTGAGAATCGACTGCCATATCATTGGCTTTTCAGAGAGTCAGAACAATATCGCAGGCAGTATTAACCGCTGGCTGGGTGGAAAGCCCGGCGTACAAACCCACAGAATATTGCCAGGGGCTGATCAGGGGAACTACGGCTTTTGTGAATACGTTGCACCCCAAGGGAATGATGATCTCAGTGAAGAACAGGCAGCTGGCTATTATCAACAGCTGGGTGTGTTATCGGGTTTAGCCATATTGCTGGGCCTGGGAGACTTACATCACCGAAATCTGGTGTCGAACCAGGGACATCCCTACCTTATTGATGCGGAAGTGGCTTTCAGCCCACTGGTGATACGGGCATTTGAAGCTGAACTGGCCAACCCCCTGGTCGCTTTTGCCCGGGGAATGGAGGATTGCAGTCTTCAAAAGACGGGGATGAAGCATGGTCTGGAATCTTTCCACTACTGCTGGCTGAAGGCCTGTTCATACACTCTCGATGATGGCGAAGTAAGGTCTTCGACCCCTGAGCAATGTTGTCTCCACCAGAATAATCTTATCAGGGTGGGGGAGCGATCCAGTCTGGATTCGGTTCAGCCCCCTCTTGCTTCTTTATACGATGCCTTCATGGAGCAGGGAATACGGAACGTGATTGAGGTGGTCAGTGAGCACCCAGATGATTGGTCGGAGCTGCTGCGTCAATGCAAGGGCATGAAGGTCGGTCACCTGCCGCTTCTGGATCTTGAAAAAATACACTGGCAGAAGTGTGCTTTGATGACTTATCAAGGGTTTCAATCGTTTTCACAAAAACGGTTGAAAGGGTACTTTAATCGAATGGCCAGAAGGATCTGCTTGGGCGGTGAAGAAGTGCAGCACTGGGTGGAGCCGGAGTGGAAGGAGTCCTGTGGTGTGCTGGCGGATGCTGTTTCAAGGGCTTTGCTATCGGGTTCAGAACCCTATTTTGTCCGGGAGCTGGGTTGTTCTTCAGTCCAGATGCGAACCGTTCATGGTGGCAATGTGAAAGTGATTGAAGAGGATTATTTTCCATGTGATCCTGTGGATCGGGTCATGAGTCTGGTAATAAGAATGTCGGAAGATCCTGACGGTCGTGAGCAGTTTATTACGGTGCTGACGGCCATCTTTAAGCAGTGGTTGAATGAACAATTCCAACCGGGAATATCCCTGCCTGAAGCCCTCAGGGGGGAACAGCGAGGGTAGTTTATTTTTGGTGGATATTGCTCAGAAGTTCTCTGGCCATCAGAGCGGTTTCCTGGTCATCGTTATCGGTGAGAGGGGAAAGGTAGTCTTCACTTTCCTTGTTTCTGCCCTCAAACATTAACGCCATGCCAATAAAAGCCTTGATAGCAGGGTGGTCGGGGTGTCTGGCCAGGCCTTCCTTATGGAGAATATCGATGGCCTCCTGGTGACGCTTACGGTTCATGAATTCAAGGGCAAACCCGATGGTGCTCAGGGGGCTGTCAGGACGGGCCGCCTCAATGCCTGAAAAAATACCAAATGCGTGTTTGGGGAGTCCGGTTCCGCTGGCCATAAAGCCAATATCCGCCAGGGTTTTCAGAAGGTTGTCGTTAATCATTGTCCACGCTCTCCGCTCATAATCTTATTCAGAGTTTCTGAATGATGCTCTGGATGGTGTCCTTGATCGATTTGATAATACTGGAGCGAAGCCCTTCAACGATCATGTATTTGTTAAATTCAACCTGGAATTCCACCATGTCCTTGGTACTGTTCGGATCCATGGTGGCAACCTTGTTTTTCAGGGCTGCATCCAGGGCTTCAGCCTGGCTCCCGAAGGTTTCTGAGACCTTGTCGAAACTGAAGCTGGTGCTACCGGGCTGGTTGAATTGCTGGTTGTAGGTATCTTGATAGGACATGCCTCAACTCCTTTTCAGGCTTTCGAGTTTTTATGGTGTTGCTTCCAACTCTTATCGACCACTTCCATGGCGGCTACGACCGCGGTCAGCAGACTGTCAATTTTACTGAAGTCTTCTGGGGCGGCACCCTGGTCTTTCAGTGACTTCAGTCGTGCGGCTTCTGAAAAAAGCTCCTGAAGCAGTTGATCCCGATAGCTGCCATCACTGTCTTTGATCAGAAGCTCTTCCGTACTGGATAGATGAATCTTGTCATCATTTTTGGACTTGTCCGCCACGGTTCCCTCCAAGACGGTATTTGATTCGGTCAGTTCCGTTTGTTAATAAAAGATACTCAAGGTTAATATCTTCAATTATATACCCGTTGGAGAGTTTTGCTCCGATCAGGTATTTGGAACCATCAACCAGGACAACATAGGGGACTTTTCCCATACTGATACCGCGAATATTCAGTGAGGGCAGAACAATCTGGTTATTTTCATTGGCTATTGGAGCGCCTGCGTATTTCGTTGATAAGATAACCGCCGGTTTATTGGCGTAGCGCTTCCTGAAACGCCTGACCAGTTCCTGCAGGTCGTAGACCTGGCCTTCATCCAGGAGATGGCCTTTCAGAGTGACCGTGTCTGCCCGGACAATAGCCTGGATCCGTGGGCTGAGCCCTTTTTCCCGAATCATGGATTTCAGTGTATTCACTCTGCCGACCTGGTTTTCTACCTGGTCAACCACAGAAACAAGGCCGTGAATTTCCTGCTTTAACGCGGCGATAATGCGCTCAAGCTCTTCAGATGTGGCGACATACCCTGTTAAAACCAGGGATCCCGCAGTGTTATCCAGTTCGAGGCTGAGCTTTTCATAACCCAGGCTTTTCAGCAGCGTTTCTGCATAGGATCGCATTTCACTCATTGCCACGACTTGGGAATTGAAGGGGATGCCTCTGGTTCTCAGGAGTTTGTGCAGTTCACTCTTTTCTTCAATGGTGGTGGTATACCCGGTGATCAGCAAACTCTGGTCCGGCTGCTGTTTGAACTTGATGTCTTTGAGTTTCAGTTCTTTCCGGGCCCGCTCTGCTTGTTCAATTGTGCCCGGTGTATCTGGCTCTGGTTCAGCGGGGGGAGAGGGAAGTATTAGCAGTAGCAATAAAATGATACTGACAATGCCCAAAGGAATAGCGAGTAACCATTTAGGGTTCAGCCTTTCGAACAGTGAGCTTTCACCATCATCGTCCTCGTATTCATACTCCTCATTTTCTTCACTTTCATCGTCGTCTTCTTCATCTGACAGTGTGTTTTCAAAATCCGGGGAAATCAGTTCCTCTTCGCTCTGTTCAGTATCGCCATCATCGGAGGGTTCGTTCTCTTCGGTTTCTTCTCCTCCTTCCGGACGCACCAGCTCAGGTAGAGGCAAGTCGGGCCACTGGGCATCCGAAGGGCCAAGGGCAAAGAACAGTCCGCTGGAAGTAAGGACGTCAAAGTGATTGCACTGAATGCTTGAGCCAGACGGGATTCCATTAAGATAGAGGGGGGTGTCCGGTGTGCTGGTTTGAACCTTCAGAGCGCCATCGGGGGATATCTCGATGATCAGCTCAATATCGTGGAGGCTTGCATCAGTCAGTACAAGGTCACAGTTATCGTCTGTACCTACAGAGTAGCGTCCGGGCTCCAGGGGAATTTCAGCACCAATATGGTTACCGGAGAGTATCTTCAGATAAAACTCAGTCATCACCGACCTCCCGGAAAAAGTCGGCCAAGGTGGCTTTGAATGGGTTTGAAAAGGGTATTAAGGCCAACATCCTGTTGAAGCATCCTGTCCGTGAACGATCCCTGAGGCGCTGCTGATCATGAATCCCCTTAAACATGGGCACCCATAAACCTAGGTTAAGGGAAATGCCCCCCGTTTGCCAGATGTCGGGTGATAATTAAAGGTAAATTAAGTGATTTTATGGCTGACGAGCAAGGAATTAAGAGGGTAGAATGGCCTTGGAAAGGCAAATGTCCTGTTAAAACAATCATAATAAAAGAGACGCTGTTGCTATGGATGCATCTTTCTGGAATGACAAAAGACCTGCTGGAGTCGATAGCACGATCAACCCAGACCAGTTCCCCAATGCTCTTGAAGTGGTCAATGGTTTTCTGGGCGAACACTCAGACCGGCCGGCCTTTACGGGCATTGGTCATACGATGACTTTCGCGGATATTGATCAGTACAGTCAGCAATTCGCCGCTTATCTGCAAAATTACACCACCCTTCAACCGGGTGACCGGATCGCTATTCAGATGCCCAATCTTCTGCAGTATCCCATCGCTGCCTATGGTGCAATGAGGGCGGGGTTAGTGATCGTCAACACCAATCCCCTGTATACGGCCAGGGAAATGCTTCACCAGTTCAAAGATTCCGGGGCAAAAGCGCTGGTTTTTATGGAGAACTTTGGTCATTTGGTTGAGGAGGTGGTTGCCGAGACGGGGATTGAGCATTTGATTGTGACCCGCCTGGGGGATATGGTGCCTGCACCGAAGCGCCAGGTGGTGAATTTTCTGGTGAAGCATGTGAAGAAAATGGTGCCTAAATACAAGCTTCCTCAAGCGGTGCCTTTTCTGTCGGCACTGAAGCAGGGGCGGGGCCAGTCTTATCAGCAACCTCCAGGGGCGAAGTTATCCGATCCGGCGGTTTTACAATATACCGGAGGCACAACCGGAGTCGCCAAGGGGGCCATTCTTACCCATCGAAACCTGGTGGCCAACATGCTTCAGTCGAAGTCGATGCTCTCCCAGGAAGATGAGCAGGGGCAGAAAGTTCTGGAGCCAGGACGGGAAATCCTTGTGGCTCCTCTACCCCTTTACCATATTTATGCCTTTACCGTGCATCTGTTGTGTATGCCGTTTATGGGGAATCACAGCGTTTTGATTGCCAACCCAAGGGATACCAACACCTTTATCAAATTCATCAAGCCCTGGCGTTTTACCGCTTTTATTGGTCTGAATACTTTATTTGTGAGTTTGTTGAATCATCCCAGGTTTAAGGAGTGCGACCTTTCCGGGTTAAAGTTGACGCTTTCCGGGGGGACTGCCCTGCAGGAGGCAACAGGAAAAAGGTGGCATAAGGAAACCGGGTGTGTTGTTTCTGAGGCTTATGGCCTGACTGAGTGCTCTCCGGCGGTCTGTATGAATCCTGCAGGAGATTTATCACAGCCCGGAACTGTGGGTCTGCCAATACCATCCACAGAGCTCAGAGTGGTTGATGAGCAGGGCAACGAGATGCCCCAGGGCGAAGCTGGAGAACTCTGTGTCAGAGGCCCCCAGGTGATGCCTGGCTACTGGCAGAGACCTGAGGCAACGGCGGAAGTGATTGATGAACAGGGCTGGCTGAAAACCGGAGATGTGGCCCTGATCCAGGAAGATGGTTATGTCCGGATCGTTGACCGGATTAAAGATATGATTCTGGTATCGGGTTTTAATGTTTATCCCAATGAAATAGAAGATGTGGTGGCTGGCCATCCCAAGGTTGAAAACTGCGCAGCCATTGGTGTGCCCGATGAAAACACCGGGGAGAAAGTCAAACTTTTCGCTGTCAAGGCGGATGACAGTCTGACCGAAGAGGAGTTGATCAGCTGGTCTCGCCAGTATCTTACGGCTTACAAGGTTCCCAAAAGTGTGGAGTTCCGCGATGAGCTGCCCATGACGCCCGTGGGCAAGATTCTTCGGAAAGACCTGCGCAGGGAAGTGCTTAAGGGCTGATTACTGCAGATGGGAGAGGTGGCCATGGATGGCCTTTCTTTGCGTCTTGAGGAAATGTTCTTCTAATCCACTTTTTAACTCACTGAGTGTTTTGTCCTTCAGAGTAAGAAAGCGGATAGCAGTCAGACAGACTGCTGATCGGAATTGGAAAAGTACCTCTGGACAATTTCCGGGTCGTCTTTAAGGGCATTCAGAGCTTCTTCAGACGTAACAGGGGTAATGCTGGTACGATGAAGTTTCATGCGCCGGATACTGGCATCGAACCAGAACCAGTGACCTTCTTCTGTGAGGCATAATGCTTTGGCATCGTACCGTGTGGAAGGAATCATGGGTAAAGGCATGGCGCTGACCAGTTGTTTTCTGACGACAGTGGCATCCTGGCAGGAATAAGTGACATTGTGATAAATGCGCTCAAACCGTGTAAACTCTCTGCCAATCATGCCATCCGCCATCCGGTCCTGTTTCTGGCTCAGGTAGTAAAGCGCAAATACGCTTATGGCTATCAGGAGAAAACTTTCCATTTTTGTACCTCTCAGGTTGATGCTCCAGGCCTCCATGCCTATTTCGGAAAACCCTTATTGCTATTCTACACGCTCTTTAAGGGTTGAGTTCAAGTGAAATTTCCATGAGAACCAGAGGGTTAAGCTTGAAAGCGTTTTCAGAGTGCCCAATCGGCAATCATCTGCTTAGCTATCGGCCGGTAAGTGTCTTTTCCATAGAGTGCATTAATTAATTTAAAGGAAAATCCCATGGCATTGCCGGGACCCTGGGCGGTGATCACCCGGTTTTTCTCATCGACGATAACTGGGTCTCCGGGGTGGGGAAGGGCGCCTTCGAGCTGATCCATGAAACTTGGGTAGCAGGTGGCGTGAACATTATCCAAAAGTCCATGGTGGGACAGAACCACAGCGGGTGCAGCACAGATTGCAGCGTACCATTTATGACTGGCCTTCTGAGCCAGCAGTAGCGTCGTCAGGTACTGGCACTCCCGCAGGTTTTCGGCACCAGGCATTCCCCCCGGCAGGGCGATCAGGTGATAAGGCTGATTGACACAGGCTTCTATATGAGTGTCGGCTGTTATTACAGTCCCTCTTGAAGCGGTGACAGTCAGGTTACCGTTAGCCTGGCAGCTGGCCACAGTGACCTCTGCGCTGGCTCTGCGCAATGTATCAATAATGGTAACCGCTTCAATTTCTTCACAGCCATCGGCGATGGGGACAAGAACCTTTCTGGGCATGACAGACCCCCTTTATTAACAGGCATTGGGTAGCGAACAACTCCGCCATCAACCGCCGGAATCTATGGTGATGGAAAACCGGGTGACAGAGGATTTAATCTAGCAGATGCTGGTGAGGCAGGGGGGATAATCAATTGCTTTCTGGTTGTTATTGTTAAGAGGTTATCATGCCGGGTTTTACAGAGGCTTTAATGCTTCAGGCTGAGCGGTCTTTTTTACTTTCTGGCTTATCAGCAAAGCACAATCTAGCGGTTAAATTGTTCTGCCAGGTTATACCCCTGTTGGTAGCCCTGATGGTAATCCGCTACCAGGAGATTTCGGTTTCGGGTGCTTCTTGTGGTTTTTAATGTGTTTTCCGGAGCCACTTGAATCAGCTCGACCCCCTGCTTTTCAAGGCTTTCAATGAATTCCGTGCTGGCATTGTAAAGCTGATGGTGTTGCCGAATCAGTTGGGCTATGGCTGGCTTGCGCCGGTTTTGCCAGGCTTGTACCTGGGCAGCAGCCGTGTTTTTTTTACGATGGGTGGATGGGCGGGTTCTTAAAAGGACGATTTTCCGGTAACCGTCTTCTACTGCCTTGTGAACAGGCAAGGGGTCAGAAAGGCTGCCATCCATCAGTCGGTGATCACCCAGTGATACCGGTCTTCGGTAAATCATGGGCAGTGCACTGCTGGCTTTCAGAGTGTCCATCAGTTCTTCCCTGGACGTTGAAGCGGTGATCTGTCGATAAATCGGCTGACCCGTGTCCATACAACTGGTTACAACGGTAAAGCTCCGTTGCTTAAGGGTTTCTCTGAAGCGTCGTAGATCCAGTGAATGCTGTAAGTTGATTTTTCGAAAGAACCAGTCCAGGTCGAACAGGCTGCCTCCTTTGAGGTGCCGTGACAGACTGATGAACTCCGGTGACAGACAAAGGCTGGTATACAGGTCAAGATTGCGACCCCGTTGACCGGCAATAAAAGAGCTGAGATTCAGTGCTCCGGCGGAAACACCATAATAGCCATCAAATGGATGAACCCGCTTGTCTTGAAAGGCATCCAGAACACCGGCAGTGAAAATTCCACGCATGCCTCCACCTTCAACCACAAGAGCGGTTTTTGGTTGGCTGTCATTATCATTGGGGTGGGGGGGGGCAGGAAGAATTGACACCAGCTTTTTTCTACCTTTAGTTAACTGGTAACAAGAAAAACTCGGACCTGGTCGTTGAATGAATCAGTCCGACAGCCTTGCTGATTGCCTCACTCTTTAAAACAATGGAAGGAGTGAATGACCTGGCTCTCAGTGTTGGCCTACTGGCAAAGAATTTGGTTGTGGGAGCCGGATTCGAACCAACGACCTTCGGGTTATGAGCCCGACGAGCTACCAGACTGCTCCATCCCGCGATAAATCTGTTCAGCTGATCTTCTGAAAAGTGCATCAACTGCTTAAACTGGTTGCGGGAGCCGGATTCGAACCAACGACCTTCGGGTTATGAGCCCGACGAGCTACCAGACTGCTCCATCCCGCGATAAATCTGTTCAGCTGATCTTCTGAAAAGTGCATCAACTGCTTAAAACTGGTTGCGGGAGCCGGATTCGAACCAACGACCTTCGGGTTATGAGCCCGACGAGCTACCAGACTGCTCCATCCCGCGATAAATCTGTTCAGCTGATCTTTCGAAAAGTGCATCAACTGCTTAAAACTGGTTGCGGGAGCCGGATTCGAACCAACGACCTTCGGGTTATGAGCCCGACGAGCTACCAGACTGCTCCATCCCGCGATAAATCTGTTCAGCTGATCTTTTGAAAAGTGCATCAACTGCTTAAAACTGGTTGCGGGAGCCGGATTCGAACCAACGACCTTCGGGTTATGAGCCCGACGAGCTACCAGACTGCTCCATCCCGCGACTAAAGCTGGACAGTAAAAAAACGTCAACTGTCAGAAATTGGTAGCGGGGGCCGGATTCGAACCGACGACCTTCGGGTTATGAGCCCGACGAGCTACCAGGCTGCTCCACCCCGCATCAAAAGAGAGGCGAATTATAGGGACGCTGGTTGTAATGTCAAGGGAAACCGTTGAGGTGAAAGGCTCAACCATTCCCGGATCCGCTGTAAAAGCCCGGGAATGGTCGTGTAAGTGAGAAGTAGAAGAAAGGTTAACTGGCGACAGAATGGTTCGCTATCAGCTGACTGACAACATCGGGGTCAGCAAGAGTTGAAGTATCCCCCAGACTTTCATGCTCACCCGCTGCGATCTTCCGGAGTATCCGTCGCATGATTTTCCCGGATCGGGTTTTTGGTAGACCGGGAGCCCATTGGATGATGTCCGGGGTAGCGATAGGGCCAATTTCTTTCCTGACCCACTGCTTGAGACTGCTTTTCAGCTCTTCGCTGGTTTCGGTCCCCGAGTTGAGAGTGACGTAGACATAGATCCCCTGACCCTTGATTTCATGGGGGAAACCTACAACCGCGGCTTCTGCTACCTGGTTATGGGCTACCATGGCGGACTCAATCTCTGCGGTTCCCATCCGATGCCCGGAGACATTGATAACATCATCAACCCGGCCGGTAATCCAGTAATAACCGTCTTCATCACGGCGGGCTCCATCGCCGGTGGTATACATCCCCTTGAAGGTTGAGAAGTAGGTCTGGATAAACCGGTCATGATCACCGTAGACCGTTCTGGCCTGACCGGGCCAGCTGTCAAGAATGACCAGGTTGCCTTCTCCCGGGCCATGAATCAGACGGCCCATGTTGTCCACCAGGGCGGGCTGTACTCCAAAGAATGGACGGGCGGCAGAGCCCGGCTTAAGGTCTGTGGCTCCGGGCAACGGGGTCAGCATCGCGGCACCGGTCTCTGTCTGCCACCAGGTATCAACAATGGGACAGCGCTCCTCGCCTACGGTTTTGTAGTACCAGCTCCAGGCTTCCGGATTAATGGGTTCCCCTACGGTTCCCAGCAGACGGAGGCTTTTTCGGCTGGTTCCTATCACGGAGCGGTCGCCTTCAGCCATCAGTGCCCGGATGGCGGTTGGGGCAATATAAAGGATATTGACGTTGTGCCTGTCAACGATTTTGCTGATGCGGTTGGTCTCAGGATAGTTCGGTAATCCTTCATGCATGACGATGGTTGCGCCATTAAGGAGTGGGCCATAGGTGACATAAGAATGACCAGTGATCCAGCCCACATCCGCGTTGCACCAGAACACTTCTCCAGGCTTGTAGTCAAAGACGTATTCATGGGTCATTGAGGCATACACCAGATAGCCCCCGGTGGTGTGAAGAACCCCTTTGGGTTTTCCGGTAGAGCCGGAGGTATAAAGAATAAACAATGGGTCTTCCGCCTTCATCTCCCGGGCTTCACAGTGGGGAGAGGAAAGGGCTGTCAGCTCCTGCCATCCCACATCCCGGTGGTGGTGCCAGGCAATATCAGCCCCGGTGTGACGATAGACTATGACCTTTTCAATGCTGCGGATATCCGGGTGGGTCAGGGCTTCATCGACATTGGCTTTGAGGGATACCTTACGCCCCCCGCGTACACCTTCATCGGCAGTAACGACGATTTTGGCATTGGAATCAATGATGCGACCGGCCAGGGCTTCTGGAGAAAATCCCCCAAAAACCACCGAATGAATGGCTCCAATCCGGCTGCAGGCCAGCATGGCGACGGTGGCTTCAACCACCATTGGCATGTAGATGGCCACCACATCCCCTTTTCGGACCCCCTGGCTTTTCAGGGCATTGGCAAACCGGCAGACCTGTTCATGGAGCTCTCTGTAAGTGACTTTTCTGGCTTCACCTTCCTCATCGGGCTCCCAGATAATGGCTACCTGGTCCCCTCGTTCTTCAAGGTGGCGGTCCAGGCAGTTCCATGAAGCATTGGTGGTGCCATCGTAAAACCAGTTGACACTGACGAAGTGCTCATCAAAGGAAACCTTGCGGACTTTGTTAAAGGGGGTGAACCAGTCTATTCGTTGACCGTGTTCCCGCCAGAAACCCTCGGGGTTGATAATGGATTGCTGATACATTTCCTGGTATTGATCATTGTCCACCAGGGTCTGCTCTTTGGCTTCAGGTTTTACCGGGTATACGGAGATATCGGTCATTCTTGACCCCCTGTCATTGTTATTGTTATGGCTCTCGTCCAGTGTAGGACTGTGATCTATTTAAGCTGCAGTATAAAAATTGTACAGCGCTATTGTGCCTGATTGTTGGGGGAATGAAACCCCTTGTAAGCGTCATAAGACGTGTGTTTTTGCCTGTTGTCAGTCTACTTTTATTCTCAGTGCCGGGTATTAGACCTTGGTCGAATAACGGCTGTTGACAATGCGGATATGGGAGATTCCAGTTATGTCTATCCTTCGGATCCATCCTACTGATGGAGGTTTTAAGAAAAAGTGGGCTATAACTTTCTTTCTGTTTTTCATTTTTTTAACGCCTTCTAATAAGGGGTTAGCTGAAGAGGTTAGTGGGTTTAGACTGCTTTTTTATATTGAAAAAGAGTTAGCCAAAGGTCTGTTTTCATTCGCACCGGTTTGGGTTTATTACATTCGACCTAAGTTGTTCAGTTTATTGCCTGCTGGGGAAAAGGCAGTTAAACCGGCCCTTATTTCAACCAGTAGCACGAATTACTCTTTAGATGGGGCGAGTTTAGAGCCTTTGAGAAGTGAAAGAAAAGGGGGGGCAGTATTCGGTATAAAATGTGAATTTGATGGAGAAAAGGTAATAGGTGGGGTTCTATCTGTCTGGAATAGAGCGGTATTATTTCAGAATGGGGTTGGAGGTTATTCAATGCCTTTTGAAGAAATGACTGTTCTCCCATTTTCTAGCAATAGAACGGGGCATAAATACTATCCATTACCCCTTTTGGATGCCGAAAGTGATGTATTTGATCAGCTTGATCCTCGTGAAAGTATGATAACTCGCCTGGCTACTATAAAATACAGAATTCGTATGCAGGAAAATATTGACCAGAAAGTGATTGCAATACAGAAATACATCCTGCAAGTTCAGGCATTTTATGCTGACGGCTTTAATTGGATGCTCTATGGTACGGGGTTGTCGGATGAGGATGTAGTTAGAATTTATCATCAGATCTTTGTTTCTCTGTTTGAACGATATATAGATACCGGTGAATCATGCCTGTTGATGGTTTTAAAAGATGTTTTTGCCAGCTTGGCTAGAGCCAAAATGTCATTGGCAGTTGAGGAGTTTTTTAGATTTTTGTCAAAAAAGAACTCTTCTTCCAGCAGGGGTATGGAGGAACTATTAGAGGGCGTTTTGGTAGAATTGCTGGTTATATTGGATGGCCAAGTAAGTGAATTAATGAAAGATGAAAAAGAAGGTTCGAGTTCAATTATGGTCGCGATTATGTATGGAATGCTTGTGGAAAAGCGAGAGTAATTGATGGGGCAGTGAAACTGTCCCGCTTGTTTTGATTTTCGGCCTCTTCTTTTTGGAAGTGTAACTTCCTTTTCAGGACTACTCATTACTTGCATTAGTTCAGATCTGATCTGACAATTCCCTCTTCAAAAAAGGGAAGGGTTACCGATTTAGATAGAGGGTGAAATCACTGAAATCTAAATCGTAAAAAGGTAACCCTTATGATTCATACTAATCA